>NZ_JBICKH010000069.1:0-374 GCF_043103905.1 Pseudomonas sp. yb_2
GGCACCGAAGTCATCCACATCAACTTCCGCTCTGCCGAAGTCGATGCCGTGTACTTCCCGCAAGTAGAAGTGATCGGCGACATCGCCAACGCCGTGTGGCAGATCAGTGAAGCACTGAACGACACGTCGCACTGGGACTTCACCCGCCTGATGGCCATCCGTGAAGCCAACGAAGCACAGATCGCCGAAGGCGCCGACGACGACCGCTTCCCGGTCTACCCACAGCGCATGGTGGCTGACATCCGTCGTGTACTGCCGTCCGAAGGCATCGTCGCCCTGGACAACGGCATCTACAAGATCTGGTTCGCCCGCAACTACAAAGCGCACAAGCCAAACACCGTGCTGCTGGACAACGCCCTGGCGACCATGGGCGC
>NZ_JBICKH010000006.1:0-274646 GCF_043103905.1 Pseudomonas sp. yb_2
ACGAAGGCCGGTTTTTTCATGCACGCAGCAATTACAGCTTGCCAGCGTTCTCGCTCAGGTAGGCAGCAACGCCTTCAGGCGAAGCGTTCATGCCCTTGTCGCCTTTTTTCCAGTTGGCAGGGCACACTTCGCCGTGCTCTTCGTGGAACTGCAGAGCGTCAACCAGGCGCAGCAGCTCGTCCATGTTACGGCCCAGGGGCAGGTCGTTGACGATCTGCGAACGGACAACACCGTTGGTATCGATCAGGAAGGCACCACGGAAGGCCACGCCGCCTTCGGACTCGACGTCGTAGGCTTTGCAGATTTCGTGGGTCATGTCGGCAGCCAGGGTGTACTTCACCTGACCGATGCCGCCGTTGTTGACCGGGGTGTTACGCCAGGCGTTGTGGGTGAAGTGCGAGTCGATCGACACACCGATCACTTCCACGTTGCGCGCCTGGAAGTCAGGGATGCGGTTGTCCAGGGCGATCAGCTCGGACGGGCAGACGAAGGTGAAGTCCAGCGGGTAGAAGAACACCAGGCCGTACTTGCCCTTGATGGCCGAGGCCAGGTTGAAGCTATCGACGATCTCGCCATTGCCCAGCACGGCCGGAACGGTGAAATCGGGGGCTTTCTTACCAACGAGTACGCTCATTGTAATCTCCTGATGAGGGTGAAAAACCGTTTGCCGGGCCAGACGGGCTTGCCCGACATCCAACAAAGGCCGACCATCATACACGGCTTCTCATGACAGGCCGACTCCGTCGACAAAGCGACCACCGGTCGCTCAAGCACAGCACCCTCAGAAAGATCTTTGACAAGCATTCTCATTAACATTAAGCTCCAACCCATCGACCCAACCAGCGATGGTCAGCCCTTATGTATGTGTGTCTTTGTGTCGGCGTTACCGACGGACAGATCCGCGATGCGATCTATGAAGGATGCTGCAGTTACAAGGAAGTGCGAGCCGCCACCAATGTCGCCAGCCAGTGTGGGAAATGCGCCTGCGTGGCCAAGCAGGTGGTCCGCGAGACCCTGACCGAGCTTCAGGTCAGCCAGGCGGCCTTGCCCTACCCCGTCGAATTTACCGCTGCCTGAACGCAGAATTTCAAGAACCGGACCTGGTGTCCGGTTTTTTTATGCCCGCAATTCAACAAGTTAGCGTTGCAACGCGGTTCACAAACATTCTTATTCCTATTAATTTTCACTTAGTATTCAAGAACTTAGGTTTGACACACCTAAGTATCGGGCTCAAACTTCAGTGGATTGACACACTTCTACAGGGCAGGAACCCGACATGAAAGGCGACGTAAGCGTCATCCAGCATCTCAACAAGATCCTCGGAAACGAGCTGGTCGCGATCAACCAGTACTTCCTGCACGCACGCATGTACGAAGATTGGGGGCTGAACAAACTCGGCAAGCACGAGTACAAAGAATCCATCGATGAAATGAAGCACGCTGACAAACTGATCAAGCGTATTTTGTTCCTCGAAGGTATTCCTAACGTTCAGGACCTGGGCAAACTGCTGATCGGCGAGCACACCAAGGAAATGCTCGAGTGTGACCTGAAGATTGAACAGCAAGGCCTGGTCGACCTGAAGGCCGCCATCGCCCATTGTGAAACCGCTGGCGACTTCGGCTCGCGTGACGTGCTCGAAGATATCCTCGAGTCCGAGGAAGAACACATCGACTGGCTGGAAACCCAACTGGGGCTGATCGACAAGATCGGTATCGAGAACTACCTGCAGTCGCAGATGGGCGAAGAGTAACTATTCGCCCCATAAAAAAAAACCCGCTGATCGCGGGTTTTTTTATGCTTGCCGGAAGATCAGGCTTCAGAAGCCTTGGCCTTGGCAGCCGCGTCCTTGATCAGGGTTTGCAGCTCACCCTTCTCGAACATTTCCAGCATGATGTCGCTGCCGCCAACCAGCTCACCGGCTACCCACAGTTGCGGGAAGGTCGGCCAGTTGGCGTATTTTGGCAGGTTGGCGCGAATTTCCGGGTTCTGCAGGATGTCGACGTAGGCGAACTTTTCGCCACAACCCATCACGGCCTGCGATGCACGCGCAGAGAAGCCGCACTGCGGGGCATTCGGCGAGCCTTTCATGTAAAGCAGAATGGTGTTGTTGGCAATCTGCTCTTTGATCGTTTCGATGATATCCATGTAGCACCTCGGCTGAACTATCCGACACAGTCGTCGGCACGGTGTCGCATTGTATCGGAAAGCCGAGCGCCGTGCTCGGCCTTGCCGTTCCTCAAGCGGCCTCGACCTGCACGGGTACGCCATTGAGCGCAGCGTTTCCGGAAACCTGGTCCCGAAAGCGCTCATCGGTCAGGTCATTGGCACTCACGCCGGGTTGCGCCAGGGCGATCTGCAGGTGCACGCCGTGACGACCATGACCATAACCATGGGGCAAGCTGACCACACCGGGCATCATGTCCTCGCAGGCCTGCACCTCGACCTCCAGTGAGCCAGTACGCGAACGGATGCGCACGCGCTGGCCATCCTGCAGTTGCCGCTGCTGCAAATCTTGCGGGTGCATCAACAACTGATGCCGTGGCTTGCCTTTCACCAGGCGATGGAAGTTGTGCATCCACGAGTTGTTGCTGCGCACATGACGGCGCCCGATCAGCAGCAGCTCGCCCGGCACTGGGGGCGTCATTTGCGCCAGGCGGTGCAAGTCGTCCAGCAAGACCTGAGGGGCTGCTTCGACAGCCTTGCTGGCGGTCGCCAGGCGCCCAGCGAGGTTGCTGCGTAACGGCCCCAGGTCAAGCCCGTGCGGGTGATCGTCCAGTGTTGCCAGGGAGAGCCGCCAGGGCGTTGCTTCACCATAGCGCCCTTTGCGCAGGGCTTGATCAATCATCTGCGCAGGCGACCAGGTCGGCTTCAACGCCAACTCGGCACGCTTGGCAAACGCCTGGGCCAGGCCGACGAAGATCTCCCAGTCATGCAGTGCCCCCTCCGGCTTGGCCAGGATCGCCCGGTTGAAGCGCGTGACATTGCGCACTGCCAGCAAGTTGAAGGTGCTGTCGTAATGGTCGTTCTCCAGCGCTGAGGTGGAGGGCAGGATCAAGTCGGCATGGCGGGTGGTTTCGTTGATGTAGAGATCGATACTGAGCATGAACTCCAGACCCTCCAGCGCCGTATCCAGCTGGCGGCCGTTAGGCGTGGACAACACAGGGTTACCGGCAACGGTCACCAGGGCGCGCACCTGCCCTTCGCCCGGTGTTTGCATTTCCTCGGCCAGGGCAGCCACCGGCAGCTCGCCGCCATACTCGGGCAAACCCGACACACGGCTCTGCCAGGCGTTGAAATGGCCGCCCGAGGTGGTTGCCACCAGGTCGACGGCAGGCTCCGTGCACAACGCGCCGCCTGTGCGGTCGAGGTTGCCGGTCACCAGGTTCACAAGTTGCACCAGCCAGTGGCAAAGGGTACCGAATGCCTGGGTCGAGACGCCCATGCGGCCGTAGCACACGGCCTGCCCGGCAGCAGCGAAGTCGCGTGCCAGCTGGCGAATATCCGCTGCAGCAATACCACATTGGGCGCTCACGGCCTCGGCACTGAACGGCGCAATGGCCTCGCGCACCTGCTGCAGGCCGTTGACCGGCAAGTGCGAGCCCCGTGCCAGGCCCTCTTCGAACAATGTGTTGAGCAAGCCGCACAACAGGGCTGCATCACCACCGGGGCGTATGAACAAATGGCTGTCAGCCATTGCCGCCGTTTCGCTACGCCGCGGGTCAACCACCACCAGGCGCCCACCACGCGCCCGCAGGGCCTTAAGGCGCTTCTCCACGTCCGGGACGGTCATGATGCTGCCATTGGAGGCCAGCGGGTTGCCGCCAAGAATCAGCATGAACCCCGTGTGGTCGATGTCCGGAATCGGCAGCAGCAGCCCATGCCCATACATCAAGTGGCTGACCAGGTGTTGGGGCAACTGGTCCACTGAAGTGGCTGAGAAACGGTTACGGGTCTTGAGCAGGCCTAGAAAGTAGTTGCTGTGGGTCATCAAGCCGTAATTGTGCACGCTCGGGTTGCCTTGGTAGACCGCCACGGCATTGCGCCCATGGGCTTGCTGGACCGCCCACAATTTTTCGGCTGCCAGTGCGAAAGCCTCATCCCAGCCAATGGCCTGCCAATGCTCGCCGACTCGCTTGTGGGGCTGACGCAGGCGATCCGGGTCGTTCTGGATGTCCTGCAACGCCACGGCCTTGGGGCAGACATGGCCACGGCTGAACGGGTCCAGGGGGTCGCCCTTGATCGAGCTGATCAGCGCCCGCCCGTCCTCCTCATGGCTGACTTCGATGTTGAGCCCGCAGATCGCTTCGCACAGGTGACAGGCACGGTGATGCAGGGTCTTGGTCATGGCCGCCTCTGCCTTGTTGTTGTCGAACAGTGACTATGCGCCCGCCCCCGCCCTGCGGCCAGTGCGCTTCGCCGCGTGAATCCACCGACATCAGGCGCACGATTTACGACAGCCATTTGCCAAATTGCCAGCAAGCCGTGTACAACCGTCTGTAGCAAATAAAGAACAGCACGGGCCAACGGGTAAAGACACCCTTTGCAATACCCTTTGCGATCACCCCGCTTTTCCCCCCTTGGCTTCAGGCGACATTTACTTATAGTATTGCGCCTTTCCCTATTTCGTCCGCCCCGTGCGGCTTACGCCGCAGGTCACCCCCGTTGTCAAAAAAAACCATACGGTCGACCTGCATACCGTTGCAGATAAGGTAGTCACTCATGAGCGCTAGGCACTTTCTCTCCCTGCTGGACTTCACCACCGACGAATTGCTCGGGGTGATCCGCCGCGGCATCGAGCTGAAGGACCTGCGCAAGCGAGGCGTGCTGTTCGAACCGCTGAAGAACCGTGTGCTAGGCATGATCTTCGAAAAGTCCTCGACCCGTACCCGTGTGTCGTTCGAGGCCGGCATGATCCAGCTCGGCGGCCAGGCCATCTTCCTGTCGCCCCGCGACACCCAGCTGGGCCGCGGCGAGCCAATTGGTGACAGCGCCATCGTGCTGTCGAGCATGGTTGATGTGGTGATGATCCGGACCCACGCCCACAGCACCCTGACCGAGTTCGCCGCCAAGTCGCGTGTGCCCGTGATCAACGGCCTGTCCGACGAATCGCACCCGTGCCAACTGCTGGCCGACATGCAGACCTTCGTTGAACACCGCGGCTCGATTCAGGGCAAGACCGTGACCTGGATCGGCGATGGCTTCAACATGTGCAACTCCTATATCGAAGCCGCCAGGCAGTTCGATTTCCAGCTGCGCATCGCCTGCCCCGAAGGCTATGAGCCGGATCAACGCTTCATGGCACTGGGCGGCGACCGCGTGCAGATCATCCGGGATGCCAGGGAAGCTGTGCGTGATGCACACCTGGTGGTCACCGATGTCTGGACTTCCATGGGTCAGGAGGAGGAAACTGCACGGCGCCTGGCGCATTTCGCGCCTTACCAGGTCACCCGCGAACTGCTCGACCTGGCTGCACCCGATGTCCTCTTCATGCACTGCCTGCCCGCCCACCGTGGCGAGGAAATCAGCCAGGACCTGCTCGACGACCCACGTTCGGTCGCCTGGGACGAGGCTGAAAACCGCCTGCATGCACAGAAGGCGCTTCTCGAATTCCTTGTAGAACCGGCTTACCACCACGCATGAGTCAACCCCTACTGCTCAACCTGCGCAACCTCGCCTGCGGCTATGGCGACCAGCGCATCGTCCAGAACCTCAACCTGCACCTGAACGCAGGCGACATCGGTTGCCTGCTGGGTTCATCCGGTTGTGGCAAGACCACCACCCTGCGCGCCATCGCCGGTTTCGAGCCGGTGCACGAAGGTGAAATCCACCTGGCCGGTGAGGTCATTTCCCGGGCTGGCTTCACCCTGGCCCCGGAAAAGCGCCGCATCGGCATGGTATTTCAGGACTACGCACTGTTCCCGCACCTGACCGTGGCGCAGAACATTGCCTTTGGTATCGCCAAACACCCACGCCAGGCGGCCGTCATCGAAGAGATGCTGGAGCTGGTCAAACTCGGCGGGCTGGGCGGGCGTTACCCGCATGAGCTGTCCGGCGGCCAGCAGCAACGTGTCGCCCTGGCCCGGGCGCTGGCGCCCGAGCCGCAACTGCTGCTGCTTGACGAGCCATTCTCCAACCTCGACGTGGAGCTGCGCCGGCGCCTGAGCCATGAGGTTCGCGACATTCTCAAAAGCCGCGGTACCAGCGCCATTCTGGTCACCCATGACCAGGAAGAAGCCTTTGCCGTCAGCGACCAGGTCGGCGTCTTCAAGGAAGGCCGCCTGGAACAGTGGGACACGCCCTACAACCTTTACCACGAACCGCAGACGCCATTCGTGGCGAGTTTCATCGGCCAGGGGTACTTCATCCGTGGGCAAATGAGCAGCCACGAGGCGGTCAATACCGAAGTGGGTGAGCTGCGCGGTAACCGCGCCTACATCATGGCGCCGGGCAGCTCGGTGGATGTACTGCTGCGCCCGGATGATATCGTGCATGCACCTGGCAGCGCGCTCATGGCGAACATCGTGGGCAAGAGTTTCCTTGGGGCATCCACGCTCTACCGCCTGCAGTTGCCCACCGGTAGCCAGCTCGAAGCGATCTTCCCTAGCCATAACGACCACGAGATCGGTGAGAATGTGGAGATTGCAGTGAAGGCCGATCACCTCGTGCTATTCCCGGTACCGGGTAGCGTTGCGGCACAGTTGCCACGCCAGGAGAATGGCGTGCGTCGATACAGTTCGGCGACTTGACTTCAGAACCAGAGGGCCGCTTGGCGGCCCCCTGTTCTCAGCCTCGACCAATCCCGGCAAACGTGCCCTGCGTATACTCCGCCAGCACCGCCGCGGCCAACTCCACTTCCAGGCCACGCCTGCCGGCGCTGACATGGATAGTTGCAAAATTCTGCGCCGAGTCATCAATAAAGGTCCGCAGGCGCTTCTTCTGCCCCAGCGGGCTGATGCCGCCCACCAGGTAACCGGTCGCCCGCTGCGCCGCTGCCGGGTCGGCCATCTCGCACTTTTTTACCCCGGCAGCATGGGCCAGGGCCTTGAGGTCCAAGGTCCCCACCACAGGCACAACCGCTACCAGCAATTCCCCTTTCTCGCTGCTTGCCAGCAACGTCTTGAACACCTGTTGCGGGTCGAGCCCGAGCTTTTCTGCCGCCTCCAGGCCATACGACGCCGACTTCGGGTCATGTTCATAACTGTGCACACGATGCTCGGCACGGTGCTTCTTCAACAGGTCTAGGGCGGGGGTCATGCAAGGGCTCCAGTCAGGGACGACTCGGCGGCTACTTTAGGACAATTCCCACATCCCAGCCACCGCACCGCAATCGCGCGCGTCTAGTACAGGGATCAGCAGCTGATTCTAGCGACCATATCGTGACTGACCGTTCACTTTCGACCTTTGACATCAGCGTTTCTTGTCTATATTTTTTCGTTTCTGAATAAGCGGTGCACTTATAAGGTGCATTTCCTACATCACCCGGGGTCAATGGGGATAGACACCGGGTTTTGCTGTCGAGCGCCACGCGCCTCACAACAAAAAAAACGAGGTCATACATGACGACTGCTCTGCGCCAACCCACACTGTCCAGCCAATGCCTGGCCGAGTTTCTCGGCACCGCCCTGCTCATCTTCTTCGGTACCGGCTGCGTCGCCGCGCTCAAGGTGGCCGGCGCCAGCTTCGGGCTTTGGGAAATCAGTATCATCTGGGGCGTGGGCGTCAGCATGGCCATCTACCTCACCGCCGGTATTTCCGGTGCGCACCTGAACCCAGCCGTGAGTATCGCCCTCACACTGTTCGCAGGGTTCGACAAGCGCAAGCTGCCCTTCTACATGCTGGCCCAGGTATGCGGCGCATTCTGTGGCGCAGCACTGGTCTACACGCTGTACAGCAATCTGTTCTTCGATTTCGAACAAGCCCACGCCATGCTGCGCGGTAGCGAAGGCAGCCTGGAGCTGGCCTCGGTGTTCTCCACCTACCCGCACCCGTCGCTGTCCACCAGCCAGGCGTTTCTGGTTGAAGTGGTGATCACTGCCATTCTGATGGCCGTGATCATGGCCCTGACCGACGACAACAACGGCCTGCCGCGCGGCGCCATGGCCCCGCTGCTGATCGGCCTGCTGATTGCAGTGATTGGCAGCGCCATGGGCCCATTGACTGGCTTTGCGATGAACCCGGCCCGCGATTTCGGGCCAAAACTCATGACCTTCCTGGCCGGTTGGGGCGAAATCGCCTTCACTGGCGGGCGGGATGTTCCCTATTTCCTGGTTCCGGTATTTGCACCGATCCTTGGCGCCTACTTGGGTGCAGCGAGCTATCGCGGCCTGATTGCACGCAACCTGCCAATGGCGCCCGCCGCGACCCCTGAGACAAATGACATTCGCCAGGGCGATACTCAAGCCAATTGATGCCACCATCACGCACAGCCCTGACCCCCTATTCTTGCAAGGCCTACGACCATGACAGACACCCAGGATAAGAACTACATCATCGCCCTGGACCAGGGTACCACCAGTTCGCGGGCGATCATTTTCGACCGTGACGCCAATGTTGTAGGTACCTCCCAGCGCGAGTTCGCACAGCATTACCCGCAGGCGGGCTGGGTCGAGCATGACCCGATGGAGATTTTCGCCACACAAAGCGCGACCATGGTCGAGGCCCTGGCCCAGGCGGGTATCAGCCACGCCCAGGTCGCCGCGCTGGGCATTACCAACCAGCGCGAAACCACGGTGGTATGGGACAAGGAAACCGGGCGCCCGGTGTACAACGCCATTGTCTGGCAGTGCCGCCGCAGCACCGAGATCTGTGCTCAGCTCAAGCGTGACGGCCATGAAGACTACATTCGTGAAACCACCGGCCTGGTCACCGACCCGTATTTCTCCGGCACCAAGCTGAAATGGATCCTCGACAATGTCGACGGCGCCCGTGAACGCGCCGAGCGTGGCGAACTGCTGTTCGGCACCATCGACACCTGGCTGATCTGGAAGTTTACGGGTGGGAAGGTTCACGTCACCGACTACACCAATGCCTCGCGCACGCTGATGTTCAACATCCACAGCCTGCAGTGGGACGACAAGCTGCTGGAAATCCTGGGCATCCCGCGGCAGATGCTGCCTGAGGTGCGCCCATCCTCGGAAGTGTACGGCCACACCAAGAGCGGCATAGCCATCGCCGGTATCGCCGGCGACCAGCAATCGGCACTGTTCGGCCAGATGTGCGTGGAGCCGGGCCAAGCCAAGAATACCTACGGCACTGGCTGCTTCCTGTTGATGAACACGGGCGACCAGGCGGTGAAGTCGTCCCACGGCCTGCTCACGACCATTGCCTGCGGCCCGCGTGGTGAGGTGGCCTATGCACTGGAAGGCGCGGTATTCAATGGTGGCTCTACCGTGCAATGGCTGCGTGACGAACTGAAGATCGTCAACGACGCCCTGGATACCGAGTATTTCGCCAGCAAGGTCAAGGACAGCAATGGCGTGTACCTGGTGCCAGCCTTTACCGGCCTGGGTGCCCCGTACTGGGACCCGTATGCCCGTGGTGCGTTGTTCGGCCTGACACGTGGCGTGAAGGTAGACCACATCATCCGCGCCGCACTGGAGTCCATCGCCTACCAGACCCGCGATGTCCTCGACGCCATGCAGCAGGACTGTGGCCAGCGCCTGTCCGAGCTGCGCGTGGACGGTGGTGCCGTGGCCAACAACTTCCTCATGCAGTTCCAGGCCGACATCCTCGGCACCTGCGTGGAGCGGCCGCAGATGCGCGAAACCACGGCGCTGGGCGCCGCCTATCTGGCAGGCCTGGCCTGTGGCTTCTGGAGTGGCCTGGACGAGCTGCGCGACAAGGCGATCATCGAGCGTGAGTTCAGCCCGCAACTGGACGAAACGCAGAAAGAAAAGCTGTATGCCGGCTGGAAGAAGGCGGTCGAGCGTACCCGTGACTGGGAAGATCACGAGGCATGATAGCTGTTGGGGCCGCCATGCGGCCCCAATCGTCTACTGGCCGTCATCCCCTTCCTACGGCATCATTGCAGAATTTGTCCGGCAGCCCCAAAGGACCGCCCATGAATCTGCCCCCCCGCCAACAACAAATCCTCGAACTGGTACGCGAACGCGGCTATGTCAGTATCGAGGAAATGGCGCAGCTGTTCGTTGTCACTCCCCAGACCATCCGACGCGACATCAATCAGCTTGCCGAGCTCAACCTGCTGCGCCGTTACCACGGCGGCGCAGCTTACGACTCGAGCATCGAGAACACCGCCTACGCCATGCGTGCCGACCAGATGCGTGACGAAAAGCAGCGCATTGCCGACGCCGTAGCCCGGCAGATTCCCGACCATGCGTCGCTGTTCATCAACATCGGCACCACCACCGAATCGATCGCACGGGCGCTGCTCAACCACAGCCACCTGAAAGTCATCACCAATAACTTGCATGTGGCGGCGATCCTGGCCGCCAAGGACGATTTCGAAGTGCTGGTGGCAGGTGGCACGGTGCGCCGAGATGGTGGTGTCGTCGGCCAGGCCAGTGTCGATTTCATCAACCAGTTCAAGGTCGACTTCGCCCTGGTGGGCATCAGCGGTATCGACGAGGATGGCAGCCTGCTCGATTTCGACTATCAGGAAGTGCGGGTGTCGCAAGCCATCATTGCCAATGCCCGGCAAGTGATCCTCGCCGCCGACTCCAGCAAGTTCGGGCGCAATGCCATGGTGCGCCTGGGCTCGATCGACCTGGTCGACTGCCTGGTGACCGACCGGACACCAACCCCGGCCCTTACCCAATTGTTGAACCAGAACAAGATCAGGCTTGAGGTGGTCTGAGGGCTGGTGGGTGCATGCCGCCAGACTTTTGGTGTCTGCGTGAGCAAGCGCCCCCTCACCCAAGCCGTACCCCCTGAATTTTCGTAAATGTTCACTTCATTGTCATTTGATCAGTTTTTTCTATAGAGACTGACTGGCGACCGGCGTTCTGTTGCGCTAATATTTTCGCAAACGAACATCAATGTTCACATTCGATGTGAACAGCCTCAGGAGGCCTTGCCCGTGTCCCAGCCAGTTTCGTCCCAGCCCCCAACAGCCAACTGCTATGACCTTGCCGTAATCGGCGGTGGCATCAATGGCGTGGGCATCGCTGCCGACGCCGCTGGTCGCGGCTTGAAGGTCTTCCTTTGCGAAAAAGACGACCTGGCCCAACACACGTCGTCAGCCAGCAGCAAACTGATTCACGGTGGCCTGCGCTACCTGGAGCACTACGAATTTCGTCTTGTACGCGAGGCCCTGGCTGAACGCGAAGTGCTGCTGGCCAAGGCGCCCCACATCGTCAAACCTATGCGCTTCGTGCTTCCGCACCGCCCGCACCTGCGCCCTGCATGGATGATCCGCGCCGGCCTGTTCCTCTACGACCACCTGGGCAAGCGCAAGCGCCTTGGCGCCTCGCGCAGCCTGCGCTTTGGCCCGGGCTACCCGCTGAAGCCGGCAATCACCCGCGGCTTCGAATACGCCGACTGCGCTGTCGATGACGCCCGCCTGGTAGTACTCAACGCCATGGCGGCCCGTGAGCTTGGCGCCCATATCCGCACCCGCACCCGCTGCTTGCGCGCCGAACGTGTAGAGGGCTTGTGGCAGGTAGAGCTACAGCACGCCGATGGCAGCCTCCAGACGATCCATGCCCGCGCGCTGGTCAACGCCGCCGGCCCGTGGGTGGCCAGCTTCATCAAGGACGACCTCAAGCTCGATGCGCCTTACGGCATCCGCCTGATCCAGGGCAGCCACATTATCGTGCCGCGCCTGTATGAAGGCGAACATGCCTACATTCTGCAGAATGAAGACCAGCGCATCGTCTTCTGCATCCCGTATCTGGACCGCTTTACCCTGATCGGCACCACTGACCGGGAATACAGCGGCGACCCGGCCGCGGTCGCCATTACCGAGCAGGAAACACATTACCTGTTGAAGGTCGTCAACGAGCACTTCAACCACCAACTGAGCCAAGCCGACATCCTGCATACCTACTCCGGCGTTCGGCCGCTGTGCAACGACGAGTCGGACAACCCTTCGGCGGTGACCCGGGACTACACACTCGCCCTTTCGGCAGAGGTTGGCCAGGCACCGCTGCTGTCGGTGTTCGGCGGCAAGCTCACCACCTACCGCAAGCTGGCCGAATCGGCCATGGCTGAACTCAAGCCCTTCTTCACTCAGATGCGCGCCCCCTGGACCGCCAGTGCGCCACTACCGGGCGCAGAGGGCATGACAACGGTACAGGCGCTGATCGATGCCGTACTGGCACGTTGCGGCTGGTTGCCTGTCGACCTGGCCAAACGCTGGGTGCTCACCTATGGCAGCCGTGTGTGGCGACTGCTCGATGGCGTTCACGGCCCCGAAGACCTCGGGCAGGCTATCGGGGCCGGGCTGTTCACCCGTGAGGTGGACTACCTGCTGGAGGAGGAATGGGCTGAGCAAACCGCTGACATTATCTGGCGCCGCACCAAGCTGGGCCTGTCGCTGACCGCACAGGAGCAGATGGCCCTGGAGGCGTATCTGCAGCAAGCCCGCAAGGTGCGGGCGAATAGCCGCGCAGCCTGATACCTACGGTGAAGCCCTCTTGATCCGTCAAGGGGGCGTATTCGCCCAGCGCTCGTAGGCTTCACGCGCCAACCGCGCCAGCAATGCCCGCTCGCTGCGATCGAAATCAGCCTTCAGTGCTTCACAGCGTTGCAGAAACTCGTTTTCGCTGATCACTTGCTCATCTACCTGAGCCTGCAGGGCCTCCATACGCTGGTGCAGTGGCTGTACCAGGTCTTCAACGCTGCGCATGAAACTCGCGCGCGTATTGCTCCCAGAAAGGCCGCTGTGCCAGCGAGGCAATCAGGGCATCCGTCGACTCATTTTGTAAAACCGCGTCCTGGACCCGCAGCAGGTTGCTGGTGGTCACGTTTGCAAAACCTGGGTAGTGCATTTCGTCGAGCTCGATCGGCAAGCCCAATGGACGCGCAAGCCGCTGTCGGTAAAACAGCCTTGTCTCAATTTCATCGATATGTGGGGCGTGCTCGGCATGCATGCGTTGCACGTGCAACGTCGCGTGGCGGTCAACCTCGTCCAGGCGAAACAAACCACGCGCCAGGCTTAGCAAGCGAGCTTCCATCCGACTGCCATGCGCGTCTTCGACGGCGCGCAACACCAGAACCCCAAGCTCCATCTGCTCCAGCAACAGCAGCAGGCGGTCTTCACAACTGCGTGGACCAGACGCCTCGAGAAACAACTGGTGACGCAACTGCTCGTGCTGCTCACACGTTTCCAGAATTCGCCAGATTCGGCTGCGGTAATGCCCAGGGTGCTGTTCAAAGTCCTCGCCGTGGACGAAGTCTGCCAGAAAGCGGAACATTCCATCTGAGTGCGGTTCCTCAAGCAGCGCTGTCCATATGGCCTGCTGGCGATCACGTTCAGCGTCGGCTGTGCTGTTGGCCCAGGTATTGAACAGGTCACTGTCAATGGCGCGATGGCGTGCGGACGCTGACCCCCACTGGCCCGGGGCCACACCTCGTGCCTCATCGAGCAGCAATGCGTCAGCTTCGCCAAGTGGATTATCGTGCAAGGACAACTGGTGCACCTGCCGGCGCAGCTGCTGCAACTCTCGGCGCAGTGTGCGAATGTTGTTGTTACGCACGTCCACATGGGCACGAAATGAGATCTGCTCAGGCAACGCCTCAAGGCCAGCAGAGCGCAGGTTGACTTCACGCAAATTGCCCAGGCGCGTCAGTACCGGCGCCCTTCCCAACGGGTTGTGGCTGAGGTCCAGGTACCGCAGCGCACTCATCCCGGCAAGACGCAATTCACCGGCCTCATCCATTATCACGCTGTTACGGCGCAGGTTCAGCTGCCGCAGGCGGGGCATATGTTCAATGCCGTGAGGGATCGCAGTCAGGCGATTGCCGGACAGGTCGAGTTCAATCAGGTTGGGAAAACGGCGAAGAAAGTCCGCATTGATTTCACCAAGGCCCAGATCACTGAGGATCAGCCGTCGCACATGATCAAAGCTCACCCCCTCCGGCAATTCGGGCAGACTACCGATACGCTCTCCGCTGATGATCAGCGCGTAGTCCCCGGCCTCGTCGGTTATCTTGCGCCGCCAGCTTCGCCGTACGGCAGTAGCGACCCGACGGCGGCGTAAAGCGTCCAGTGGGTTACTGGCATCCCTGCGCCACTGGCGCAGGCTCTGACGCGGGCGCGCCAACTGCCCCGTCAGCTGGCTGTAGTGCTCCCACAACCCTACTCGCCGCTCCATGAGGTCAAGCAGATAGGCTTGTAGCTCCCCGTCTGTCATCGTCGGAAACACTTGGTGAATACCACGCCCTATGGCACGCCGACTGCTCTCGCCTCGCCCACTCAAGGCATACCCGATACGCCCATCCCCGAAACGGGTCGGGGGTCGCAGGCCAACGCCCAGACGCGGCATGCCACAGAGCTCAGCCGCTTGGGTACGATCACCGGCAGCGGCCTCGATCAGCAACGAGCCCAGGGCGCCTGGACTGACAGCGGCATCGCCGAGATCGGCTGTCTGCGTCTCGTCCAGCGCAGCCAACAGTGCCGCCAGGTAGGGGCCGGATGTACCTTGACCGGCGTAGCGATAGCCGTCGCCGCGGCGCACGATACACCGTACATCCTGCGCAGACTCTGCGCCGATACCGGCCAGATACCGGCCACTCGGGCTACCTTCGCGCAGTTCGATGCGCAGGGTGTCCGGCCATTTCAGCTGACGCTCGAGCAAGCCCAAAGCCAGGCGTTCGGTGTCCGGATTGACGCAACGCGGCAGGCGCAAACCGGCACAGGCCCTGTCCAGACGGCTTTCGCGCAGCGACCATCGTGCACGCTCGGCCACTGCCAAAGGGATCCGCTGCGCGTTGCTGAGCGTATCGAGCTGCGCACCGCTGCATTGCTGAAGCAGCTCACGGGTACAGCGAGCCGACAGGCCGGGGAAAGTGCGCCGCAGTATCCGCTCGATGCCATTGGGCTGCACTTGCCGATCAGCAACGTACTGCGCCAGTCGCGGCGCGCTGAAGTCCGGGTGTAATTCATGTGCCTGATAAAGCTCCAGGGCATCGAGCAACCGTGCAGGTGCGCCCATGTGCTCGACGTGCAAACGGCGAATCTGCGCTTCACTCAGCCCTGTCACCTGGAGCAGGTAGTCACATGTCGGTTCCGGTAGCTCTGCCAGGGGCGTACTCAAACGGCGTATCAGATTGGCCCGCCCTTCCCAGTATTGGGGAGCTTCCAGTTCGTGGCGCCAGCCGCCGGCGCCATTCTGCTCGATCACAGGCTGATAGGCACTGGGACGACCAGGGTGCAGGATCCTGGAGCGACCATCCTGTGGATCCTCCAACACCCGATAACAGCCCTCATCAAGGTGCCATAACCATTCCTGTGCGCCAGCACCACGCAAAGGTTGGGCATCGTAACCGGGTAGATCCGTGGCCATGAGCTTGACCTTGCCGGCGGAGGTGCACACCGGTACCAAGTCATCGACGCAGGCCAGACGCTCAAGGGCACGCACGGCCACTTTGCTGCCGGCTGCGATCATCCCGCCGAGCACGACGTTCTCGGCAACGTTGAACAGGTGGTTCAACGCCTCTTCGCGGTCACCCATGCGCCAATCCTCATACCCTTCATAAACTTCGTCAGCAATCTGAACCGCGTTTGCCACCAGCAGCACTTCGCCAAGCACAGGCACGAACGCCCCCGCCACGTTCAGCACATTCAAACCCAGCTCTTTGTAGCCCTGCATGCGCGCTTCACGGTCTTCGTCATCTTCGACATCGGTGGGCACGGCGAGCACCCTGGCGTCATCCCTGATCTTGGCGAGGCATTGCCGACGCAGGTGTACGAACGGTGCGTCAGTGATCGGTGCAGAACGGGCGTCGAGTTCCACCCCGGCTGTCGATGCCTGCGCGACCCGCTCGTTTAATACCCGATAGAAATTGATGCGCTCACGCTCGGTAATGAAGCGCGCGAAAAAGCGCCGATAGGCTGGCGCACGGAAGCGCTTACCGAGGTACTTGTCGAGTGCATCCCAGCTGGCATGACGGGAGACGGGCTGATGAGGGTCATCGGGTATCCAGAGCACCACCGACTCCACTGCGTCAGCTGACGGACGCACTTCCAGCGTCAGCACGCCCTGAACCGGGCGGCCCAGCAGGTACAACTGCCGGGGCACCACTGTGCCCACCAGCGCAGGCACCACCGGCTTTTCAGCAATAAGTGGCAACAGAAAAAAATATGTGCGCTCGTCAATGTCCTGTTTCAACGCAGCGACCCGCATCGCCACCTCGAAATGGGCCTTGAAACTCGCCTCGAAAAGCCCGTGCAAGCGGGAAACGGCCTGGCCCGGCTCATCCTCCGGGCCATCTTCAGGCTGTAGATGGTGGGTGAGCAACGCCTGGTACTTGCCCCCTGCGTCGACCTCGCGACATGCGGAGGCAAACGCGTGGAAGCTCATCGGCAGGCGGTTACCGTTGCCATCGACCAGTTCACCTTTGAGCGTGAGCCCGGGGCGTGTCTCCCTGCGATGATAGTTATGCAGCGCCGCCTCCAGCAATGACCGCCTGGAGCGGCGAACATAGGTGGGCCGCAGCAGCACAGGCGAAGCGCTGGGCAGCAACAGCCGCTGCGAGACCCGTACCCTCCAGCCCGTCACGTCCGGGTTGCTGAAGCCGCTCTTGCGCAGTTTCGTTTTGAGCAACGCTGCTGCGTAGGCCTGCAAAGAAGGGATGGCCTGGAGGATCGGGCCAAGCCGCGCATTGCAGTGCGCCTGGCGACTCAGGGCATTACGTAACGCATCGAGCCTTTCCGGTTGGGCGTGGTCGACTAGCCATCCAGGCAAATTCTGGGCGATCAGGCTATCGATGGAATCGTTCGGGAGCCGGTGCGGTGACATCTGTGGAACTCTCCAGGCAAAGAGCAAAGCTCACTACGTCTGAGCCCTTGCCGCGCACTGCATAGTTACCGCAAGCGATACCGGGATAGGTTGGCAGCCCATGCGTTCGGATAACCGAACGAGCAATCGCTGTTTATTCGGCCTGGCGAACCCCGGAGAGAGGTCGAGACTGTCAAGCACGAGCAATACCAGTGGTTTAAGGTCGACAGCAGGGCTTGGCACGAGTCATGCTCTACACTTGGTAGCCGAATGCACCCGCTTCTTGCTGTATTCGTTGAACGAAGAGTCCGCCAACGGCTCCATAAAAAAAACAAACACGTCGAGGAAAATTTGATGCGTATCGTTCGTCAATTGCTGGGCGCAGCCATCGCGGCTGCAGTCATCGCTTCGCCGGCCATGGCCGAGGAGCTCACCGGCACCCTGAAGAAGATCAAGGAATCGGGCACCATCACACTGGGGCACCGCGACTCCTCCATTCCATTTTCCTACCTGGCCGGCAAACCCGAGCCCGTCGGTTATTCGCATGACATCCAGCTGGCCGTCGTCGACGCGCTGAAAAAGCAACTGGGCACGGACATCAAGGTCCGTTACAACCTGGTCACCTCGCAAACCCGTATTCCGCTGGTGCAGAACGGCACCGTCGACCTGGAGTGTGGCTCCACCACCAACAACGTCGAGCGCCAGCAACAGGTTGGCTTCTCGGTCGGCATCTTCGAAGTCGGTACCCGCCTGTTGACCAAGGTCAAGGACGGTCAGCCTGCATACAAAGACTTCCCGGACCTGGCCGGCAAGAACGTGGTGACCACCGCCGGTACCACCTCCGAGCGCATCCTCAAGGCGATGAACGCCGACAAGCAGATGAAGATGAACGTGATTTCCGCCAAGGACCACGGTGAAGCCTTCAACATGCTCGAAAGCGGCCGCGCCGTGGCCTTCATGATGGACGACGCCCTGCTCGCCGGTGAAATGGCCAAGGCGCGCAAGCCAGCGGACTGGGTCATCACCGGTACCCCTCAGTCGTACGAAATCTACGGCTGCATGGTGCGCAAGGATGACGCTGCGTTCAAGAAAGCGGTCGACGACGCCATCGTTGCCTACTTCAAGTCGGGCGAAGTCAACAAGAGCTACGAGAAGTGGTTCATGCAGCCGATCCCGCCTAAAGGTCTGAACCTCAACTTCCAGATGAGCGAAGAGCTGAAAAAACTGATCGCCGAGCCGACCGACAAGGCTGCGGACGAGAAGAAGTCCTGATCCTCAGTAAATAGTGGCCTGGTGCTCACGAGCACGAATCAATTCTGCAGGCCACTCATTAGTGTCTAACCTTTCATCCGTGGGCGCCTTGCGCCCCCGGATGCTCGAAGGTGCCCGTGAAACAACCGTCTGAGGGGAAATCCCGATGAATTACAACTGGGACTGGGGCGTGTTCTTCAAGTCCACCGGCGTGGGCAGCGAAACCTATCTGGACTGGTACATCACCGGCCTGGGCTGGACCATCGCCATCGCCATCACCGCCTGGATCATCGCGCTGCTGCTGGGGTCGCTCCTCGGTGTCATGCGTACCGTACCGAACCGCCTGGTATCGGGTATCGCCACCGCCTACGTGGAACTGTTCCGCAACGTGCCACTGCTGGTGCAACTGTTCATCTGGTACTTCCTGGTACCGGACCTGCTGCCAGAAGGCTTGCAGGAATGGTTCAAGCAGGACCTCAACCCGACCACTTCGGCGCTGATCAGCGTGGTCATCTGCCTGGGCCTGTTCACCGCCGCGCGCGTCTGTGAGCAAGTGCGTACCGGTATCCAGGCGCTGCCCAAAGGCCAGGAAGCTGCCGCCCGCGCCATGGGCTTCAGCCTCCCGCAGATCTACAACAATGTGCTGCTGCCGCAAGCCTACCGGATCATCATTCCGCCGCTCACCTCCGAGTTCCTCAACGTATTCAAGAACTCCTCGGTGGCGTCGCTGATCGGCCTGATGGAGCTGCTGGCGCAGACCAAACAGACCGCAGAGTTTTCCGCCAACCTGTTCGAGGCGTTCACTTTGGCCACGCTGATCTACTTCACCCTGAACATGGGCCTGATGCTGCTCATGCGCATGGTCGAGAAGAAAGTCGCCGTGCCTGGCCTGATTTCCGTGGGGGGCAAGTAAATGGAAATGGATTTCAGCGAAATCATCCCCGCCCTGCCTGCCCTCTGGGAGGGCATGGTCATGACCCTCAAACTGATGGTCATGGGAGTCATCGGCGGTATCGTGCTGGGCACCATCCTGGCACTGATGCGCCTGTCGTCAAGCAAACTGCTGTCGAACCTGGCCGGCGCCTACGTCAACTACTTCCGCTCGATTCCGCTGCTGCTGGTGATCACCTGGTTCTACCTGGCGGTACCGTTCGTGCTGCGCTGGATCACCGGCGAAGATACCCCGGTGGGTGCCTTCACCTCCTGCGTGGTCGCCTTCATGATGTTCGAGGCCGCGTATTTCTGCGAAATCGTCCGCGCCGGTGTGCAGTCGATCTCCAAGGGCCAGATGGGCGCCGCACAAGCGCTGGGCATGAACTACGCGCAGACCATGCGTCTGATCATCCTGCCCCAGGCCTTCCGCAAGATGACCCCGCTGCTGCTGCAGCAGAGCATCATCCTGTTCCAGGACACCTCGCTGGTATACACCGTGGGCCTGGTCGACTTCCTCAACTCGGCACGCTCCAACGGCGACATCATCGGGCGCTCCCATGAGTTCCTGATCTTCGCCGGCGTCGTCTACTTCCTCATCAGCTTCTCCGCTTCGTGGCTGGTCAAGCGCCTGCAAAAAAGGATCTCCGTATGATTTCCATCAAGAACGTCAACAAGTGGTACGGCGACTTCCAGGTACTGACCGACTGCAGCACCGAGGTCAAGAAAGGTGAGGTGGTGGTGGTCTGTGGCCCGTCGGGCTCGGGCAAGTCCACCCTGATCAAGTGCGTCAACGCGCTGGAGCCGTTCCAGAAGGGCGACATCGTGGTCGATGGCACTTCGATTGCCGACCCGAAGACCAACCTGCCCAAGCTGCGCTCGCGCGTGGGCATGGTGTTCCAGCACTTCGAGCTGTTCCCGCACCTGACCATCACCGAGAACCTGACCATTGCCCAGCGCAAGGTACTGGGCCGCAGCGAGGCGGAAGCCACCAAGAAGGGCCTGGCGCTGCTCGACCGTGTAGGCCTCAGTGCCCATGCCAAGAAACACCCCGGCCAGCTCTCCGGTGGCCAGCAGCAGCGCGTGGCAATCGCCCGCGCCCTGGCGATGGACCCGATCGTCATGCTGTTCGACGAACCTACCTCCGCACTGGACCCGGAAATGGTCAGCGAGGTACTGGACGTGATGGTGCAACTGGCCCAAGAAGGCATGACCATGATGTGCGTAACCCACGAGATGGGCTTTGCCCGCAAAGTCGCCAACCGGGTCATCTTCATGGACAAGGGCAGCATCATCGAAGACTGCACCAAGGAAGAGTTCTTCGGTGACCAGAGCGCCCGCGACCAGCGCACCCAGCACTTCCTCAGCAAGATCCTGCAGCACTGACCCGGCCACAGCTTCCGCTGCCAGGGACCCACCAGGCAGCGGAAGCTGGTCGTAACAAGGCCACTGTGATGAAATGCGATCCCTCGCTACTTCGCCCTGCCAAGCCTGCCGTGAATTCCCGCCTGATCCGTCAATTGCTGTTACCACCACTGATCATCCTGCTGATGGTCGGCCTGGGAATGGCTGGCTACCTGATCAGCGAGAGCAATGGTATCCGCACCCTCAGCGAAAACGGGGAACGCCAGCTGGAGCTGCACGCACGCACGGTCGAAAGCGAAATCAGCAAGTACACCTACTTGCCGAGCCTGCTGGAGCTGGAAGACAGCGTCTCGCACCTGCTCACCGACCCGGACGGCGCCTCACGCCAGACGGTCAACGAATACCTTGAAGGCCTGAACCGTCGCAGTCGCAGTCGGGCCATCTTCGTCCTCGACACCAATGGCCGGGTACAGGCCACCAGCAACTGGCGCGATGCCGACTCGTTCCTGGGTGAAGACCTGTCGTTCCGCGCCTACTTCCAGACTGCCGTGCGCGGCGAGCCAGGGCGGTTCTACGGCATCGGCAGTACCACGGGCGAGGCTGGCTATTACCTGGCCCATGGGCTTGAGGAGCACGGCAAGATCATAGGCGTTGCGGTGATCAAGGTGCGCCTGGACACCCTCGAGGAGCGCTGGCAGCGTGCCCGCCTGGAGGCGTTCGTCAGCGACGAGAATGGCATCATCATTCTCTCCAGCGACCCGGCCCGGCGCCTCAAGTCGGTGCGCCCGCTGACCCCGCAAATCAAGGAGCGACTGGCGCGAAGCCTGCAGTACTACTGGTGGCCGCTGAACGAATTGCAGCCCCTGGCCCGGGAAACCCTGGCCGATGGTGTGGAAAAACTGACCTTCCCGGCCAACACCGAAACCGCTCATGGCAAACCGCACGAAGTGGCCTATCTG
Organism: Pseudomonas sp. yb_2; assembly: GCF_043103905.1. NCBI lineage: Bacteria > Pseudomonadati > Pseudomonadota > Gammaproteobacteria > Pseudomonadales > Pseudomonadaceae > Pseudomonas > Pseudomonas sp. yb_2. Next base: position 21,407 of record NZ_JBICKH010000006.1, read on the forward strand.
GCGCAAACCAGGCGCCTGGTCGACACCCCCTGGCATTTCACCCTGCTGACCCCACTGCAGGACCTGCGTCGCGAATCCATGGTGCAGGGCATTCTGGTGGGCGTGGCCTTTGCCTTGCTGGCGATCCTCGGCATTGCCTGGAACGAGCGGCGCAAAGTGATCGCCACCCGCCTGGCGGCCCGCGAAGCCCTTGAAGAGGCCAACAGCCAGCTGGAGCGGCGGATTGCCGAACGCACCGCCGACCTGCGCGCCAGCAACGAACGCCTCAAGGGCCAGATTCGCGAGCGCCGGCATGCCGAGCAGACCTTGCGCCACGCCCAGGATGAGCTGGTGCAGGCAGGTAAGCTGGCCGCCATCGGGCAGATGTCCACCAGCATTGCCCACGAGCTGAACCAGCCACTGGCTGCGCTGCGCACCCTTTCTGGCAATACAGTGCGCTTCCTCGAGCGCGGGGCGCTGGAAACCGCCAGCACCAACCTGCGCACCATGAATGACCTGATCGACCGCATGGGCCGCATCACCGCCAGCCTTCGCTCGTTCGCCCGGCGCGGCGATGACAGCGGCCAGGCTTCACTGGCCAAGGCAGTAGAGGCCACCCTGCAGGTGCTGGCCAACCGCATCAGTGCCTGTCATTTGCAATTGCACCACCAGTTCGAGGACCAGCAACTGGCCATCGACCAGACCCGCCTGGAGCAGATTCTGGTCAACCTGATCGGGAATGCCCTTGACGCCATGGCCGCGCAACCGCAGCCTGAGCTATGGCTGGAAGGCGAGTTGCAGGGTGACAAGTACCGTTTGCAGGTGCGCGACAACGGCCACGGTATCGACCCCGAAGCGCGCAAGCACCTGTTCGAACCTTTCTTTACCACCAAACCGGGCGAGCATGGCCTGGGCCTGGGCCTGACCCTGTCGGCGAGCCTTGCCGCCGCCGCCAAGGGAAGCCTGAACGTCGAGCATCCCGTCACCGGCGGCACGGCCTTCGTCCTGGCCCTGCCCCTGGTTTCACCCCCTAGCGAATCGGCAGAGCATCCATGAACCAAGCGCCTCTTACCGTCCTGATCGTCGAAGACGACCCGCATGTGCTGCTCGGCTGCCAGCAGGCGCTGGCCCTGGAGGATATCGCCTGCGAGGGCGTAGGCAGCGCCGAACAGGCGCTGGAACGCATCGGCGACGATTTTGCCGGCATTGTCGTCAGCGATATCCGCCTGCCGGGTATTGATGGCCTGGAGCTGCTCAATCGCCTCAAGGTCCGTGACCGCAGCCTGCCGGTGGTGCTGATCACTGGCCATGGCGATATCGACATGGCCGTTGGCGCCATGCGTAACGGCGCCTACGACTTCATGGAAAAACCGTTCTCCCCCGAGCGCCTGGTCGAAGTGGTACGCCGCGCGCTGGAACAGCGCGGGCTGTCACGCGAAGTGGTGGCCCTGCGCCGCCAGCTGGCCGAACAGAGCAGCCTGGAGGGACGCATCATTGGTCGCTCACCGGCCATGGAGCACTTGCGCGAACTGATCGCCAACGTCGCCGACACCTCAGCCAACGTGCTGATCGAAGGCGAGACCGGCACCGGCAAAGAGCTGGTCGCACGCTGCCTGCACGACTTCAGCCGCCGCCAGAGCCACCCGTTCGTGGCGCTGAACTGTGGCGGCCTGCCGGAAAACCTGTTTGAAAGCGAGATATTCGGCCACGAGGCCAACGCCTTCACCGGTGCCGGCAAACGCCGCATCGGCAAGATCGAACACGCCAACGGCGGCACGCTGTTCCTCGATGAAGTGGAGAGCATGCCGATCAACCTGCAGATCAAGCTGCTGCGCGTGCTGCAGGAGCGCACCCTGGAACGATTGGGCTCGAACCAGAGCATCCCGGTGGATTGCCGGGTGATCGCCGCGACAAAGGCGGACCTTGATGCCCTGGGCCAGAGCGGCCAGTTCCGCAGCGACCTGTATTACCGGCTGAACGTGGTCACCCTGGAGCTGCCGCCGCTGCGTGAGCGCCGTGAAGACATCCTGCAGTTGTTCGAACATTTCCTGCAGCAGTCGGCCCTGCGCTTTGATCGGGAAACACCGACACTGGACAGCCAGACCCTGTCGCGCCTGATGGCCCACGACTGGCCAGGCAACGTGCGCGAGTTGCGCAACGTGGCCGAACGCTATGCCCTCGGCCTGCCAGCGTTCAAGAAAGGCCCCAGCGGTGGTGCCAACCAAGGCCTGCTTTTTGCCGAGGCGGTGGAAGCATTCGAACGCAACCTGCTCACTGATGCCCTGCAACGCACGGGTGGCAACCTGAGCCAGGCCAGCCAGGAGCTGGGCATGGCCAAGACCACGCTGTTCGACAAAGTGAAAAAATACGGCCTCGCCTGACTGAACCCAAACTGGAAAACAACGTGGACCTGGTATTCAAAGCGGCCCTGGGCGCAGGCGTGGTGCTGTTGCTGGCAGTGCTGTCGAAAACGCGCAACTACTACATCGCAGGGCTGGTGCCGCTGTTCCCCACCTTCGCCCTGATTGCCCACTACATCGTCGGCAAGGGGCGCAGCATTGCCGACCTCAAGACCACCATCCTGTTTGGCATGTGGTCGATCATTCCGTATTTCGTGTACCTGGCAACCCTGTATGTACTGGTCGACCGCTTGCGCCTCGAGGCTTCGATGGCGCTGGCCACAGTGGCCTGGCTGATCGCCGCGACCGTGCTGGTGACTGTGTGGGTGCGGATGCACTAAGCGAAATCGACGCCGATTCAGAGCCCTGCGATGTGCGTGACCTCTTGCCTGTGCGCCTGCAAATAAGGCAACACCGCCCCCAGTAACGGCGCCTTGAACGGCTCCTGGAAACGGTGCGCCAGCCCCGGGATCAAGCGCAACTGGCTGCCCCGGATATGCGCCGCCAAGTGCACGCCATGCATCACCGGCAATAACGGATCAGCCGTGCCGTGTACCACCAGGGTCGGCACTCGCAACTGGTTGAGCAACTCGACGCGGCTCGGCTCGGCCAGTATCGCCATGATCTGGCGCTTGGCCCCGTCAGGGTTGAACGCCCGGTCGTAGGCCTGCGCCGCCTGGTGCAGCAACACCTCGCGGTCGTCCCGTACCTCAGGGCTGCCCAAGGCCGCCAGCAGGTCGGCCTGCTGCTCGATTGCCACTTCACGGTTCGGTGCGCTGCGCCGGGCCAGCAACTGCACCAGCGCCGGGTCCGGCGCCGGGAGCCCCGCCGCCCCTGAACTGGACATGACCAGCGTCAGGCTGCGCACACGCTCGGGCGCCATCGCCGCCAGGTGCTGGGCAATCATGCCGCCCATGCTCACACCCAATACATGAAACTGGCGCACGCCCAACGCGTCCATCAGGTGCAAGCCGTCATCGGCCATATCAGTCAGCGTGTAGGGCGCCGACACGGGCAGGCCCAGCTTGTAACGCAACAGTTCGAGCGTCAGGTTGGCGTGCGGTGGCACCTGGTTCCAGCGTGACAGGCCGACATCGCGGTTGTCATAGCGGATCACCCGAAAACCTTGGCGGCACAATGCCTCGACCACGTCGTCTGGCCAATGAATCAGCTGCCCGCCCAAGCCCATGACCAGCAGCAAGGCCGGGTCGCGTGGCGCACCGACGCTCTGGTACACCAGGCTGACGGCACCGAGTTCGGCACGCTGCACCGGCACATGGGCGTCACAGCGCTGTTCGGCGAAACTCGCCGGTGCGCTGAACAGAAAGAAAAGAAAAAACCAAAAAGCCCGCATGAAAGAAACACCAGAATGCAGATCCCCAGTAGAGCGCGAGTCTGATGAATTCTGTTCGGGCGCGCTGCCACAGTTCGGTGACAGTTTTATGACTCCCGCCAGGCGGTGCGACGATCGCCCAGTCGACAGATGCCGCATCATGAGAGAAACTCAATTCATTCCCTGTTTCTTCAATTCCACACCCCGGAGTCATCTGTGCTGGAGATCCGTCACCTGAAAACCCTTCATGCCCTGCGCGAAGCCGACAGCCTGGTGGAGGCCGCCGAACGCCTGCACCTGACCCAGTCGGCGTTGTCGCACCAGTTCAAGGAGCTGGAAGAGCGCCTGGGCCTCCCGATTTTCGTGCGCAAGACCAAGCCAATCCGCTTCACCAGCGCCGGGCTGCGTCTGCTGCAACTGGCTGATGCCACCCTGCCGTTGCTGCGCAGTGCCGAACGTGACATCGCACGCCTGGCCGGAGGCACGGCCGGACGCCTGCACATGGCAATCGAATGCCACAGTTGCTTCCAGTGGCTGATGCCGACCATCGACCAGTTCCGTGATGCCTGGCCGGAAGTGGAACTGGACCTGGCCTCGGGCTTTGCCTTCGCCCCGCTGCCGGCCCTGGCCCGCGGCGACCTTGACCTGGTGGTGACCTCCGACCCAGTGGACCTGGCAGGCATCACTTATGTGCCGCTGTTCACCTACGAGGCGATGCTGGCAGTGGCCAACCAGCACCCGCTGGCCAGCAAGCCTTACATCGTGCCGCAAGACTTGCTCGACCAGACGCTGATCACCTACCCGGTGGAGCGCGATCGCCTGGACATCTTCACCCGCTTCCTGGAGCCCGCCGATATCGAGCCAGCCGCCGTGCGTACCTCGGAGCTGACGGTGATGATGATGCAACTGGTGGCCAGCGGCCGTGGCGTATGCGGCATGCCGCATTGGGCACTGCACGAGTACAGCTCGCGCGGCTATGTGAAGGGCAAACGCCTGGGCGAGAAAGGCCTGTTTGCCACGCTTTATGCCGCCGTACGCACCGACATGCTCGATGCCCCTTACATGCGCGACTTTTTGCTGACGGCCAAGGACACCTCGTTCGCCACCCTCGACGGCGTCAGCGCGGTGCGTTGAGCGCCTGGCGATACAGCGGCAGGATCAAGTCGCGGGTCAGGGGAGCCAGTGGCATGACGGGCGCCTGATCTGCTGCCAGCCAGACCACCTCCTCGATCTCTGCGGCCGGCACCACGGCAGCGGCGCTGTCGACACGGAACAGCTCGGCTTGCACTTCGAAGCCTGGTTCGTTGGCGGCGGGGGCACTGAACTGGCCCAGGTGCATGGCCTGAGCCGGGTCGATGCGCAGGCCCAGTTCCTCCTGCAACTCGCGCACCAGCGCCTGTACCGGCGTTTCACCGGCATCGATCTTGCCGCCTGGCTGCATGAAAGCCTCGGTGCCACGCTTGCGCACCAGCAGCGTGCGGCCCTGAGGGTCGATCAGCAGGGCGGCGGCGATGCGGATGATGTTGGGCATGAAGTGGGCTCGCTGAATAAAATGACCCGCGAGGATCCCATGGGGTCATTGGCCTGACAAGGCCGGTCATTCCTGTGTCGGCCTGGTAGACGAGCGGCCCCTTGCCAACCTGTTGCACACCCTCCATAAACAACACATGAACCTGCCCGCCAAACACCACCCGGTGCTCGAGCTGTTCCATCCTGCCGTCAGCACCTGGTTCCGCCGCCACTTCGCCACGGTCACCGATGCCCAGGCACAGGCCTGGCCGTTGATCCACGCCGGGCAATCCATGCTGCTGGCCGCGCCGACCGGCTCAGGCAAGACCCTGAGCGCTTTTCTGGCCGTGCTTGATGAGCTGCTGCGTGAAGGCATGAAGCACCAGGGCGAACTGCCCGCACAGACCCTGGTGATCTACGTTTCACCTCTGAAGGCCCTGTCCAATGACATTCGTCTGAACCTGCAGGCCCCGCTCGAAGGCATCAGCCAAGCCATTGCAGAGCAAGGCCTGAACGCCCCACGCATCACCACGGCGGTACGCACCGGCGATACACCGCAGAAGGAACGCGCCGCCATGCGCAAGCTGGCCCCGCACATTCTGGTGACAACCCCCGAATCGCTTTACGTGCTGATGGGCTCGGCTTCTGGCCGTGAAGGCCTGGCCCATGTGCACACGGTAATCGTCGACGAAATCCATGCCTTGGCCGGTAACAAGCGTGGCGCCCATCTGGCACTGACCTTGGAACGCCTGCAAGCCTTGTGCAAAAAACCACTGCGGCGGATCGGCCTGTCCGCTACCCAACGCCCGGTCGAACGGGTGGCACAGTTTCTGGTGGGTAGCGGGCGCCCCTGCGCCATTGTCGATATCGGCCATGCCCGCAAGCGTGACCTGGCCATCGAAGTGCCGCCGGTACCGCTGGGGGCGGTGATGGCCACTGATGTCTGGGGCCTGGTGTATGACTGCTTGGCCACCCTTGCCCGTGAACACCGCACCACGCTGGTATTCGTCAACACCCGGCGCCTGGCCGAACGTATCACCCGCCACCTCAGCGACCGGCTGGGCAAGGAGGCGGTTGCCGCACACCATGGCAGCCTGTCCAAAGCGCTGCGCCTGGATGCGGAGCAGCGGCTCAAGAGCGGCCAGCTCCAGGTGCTGGTAGCGACCGCATCGCTGGAGCTTGGCATTGATATCGGCGATATCGACCTGGTCTGCCAGGTCGCCTCGCCGGGCTCGATTGCCGCCTTCCTGCAACGGGTTGGCCGCGCTGGACACCAGGTCGATGGTGTGCCGAAGGGGCGCCTGTTCCCTACCTCACGCGATGACCTGATCGAATGCGTTGCCTTGCTTGACTGCGTTCGACAGGGCGAACTGGACGCACTGCACATCCCCCGGGCACCGCTGGATGTGCTGGCCCAGCAGATCGTCGCAGAAGCCAGCAACCAGGCCTGGCACGAACAGGATCTGCTGGATTGCCTGCGCCAGGCCACACCTTACGCCGAGCTTGACCAGCACCACTACCAGGCCCTGCTGCGCATGCTCGCCGAGGGCTACAACGGCCGCCAGGGTGTGCGCAGTGCCTACTTGCACCGTGACGCAGTGAGCGGCACGCTGCGTGGCCGACGTGGCAGCCAACTGACCGCGCTGACCAGCGGCGGCACCATCCCCGACAACGCCGACTACGCCGTGTTGCTGGGACCGCAGGCGCTGAACATCGGCAGCATCAATGAAGACTTTGCCGTGGAAAGCATTGCCGGCGATATTTTCCAGCTGGGCAACGCCTCCTATCGCATTCTGCGCGTCGAGCCGGGCCGGGTGCGGGTAGAGGATGCTCATGGCCTGCCACCGACCATTCCGTTCTGGCTGGGTGAAGCGCCGGGGCGCAGTGACGAGCTGTCTGCCGCCGTGGCCCGGCTGCAGGCGCGAATCGACCAGCAACTGGCGCAGGCAGGCGGCGACACGGTGGAGGTACTGGCCTGGTTGCAGGCGACCTTCGAACTGGACGAAGCTTGTGCGGGCCAGTTGCTCGACTACCTGGCCCGCACCCGTGAAGTGCTTGGCGCCCTGCCCTCGCAGGATACGCTGGTGATGGAACGTTTTTTCGATGAGTCCGGCGGGACCCAACTGATCATTCATTCACCCTACGGTAGCCGCATCAACCGCGCCTGGGGCCTGGCCCTGCGCAAGCGCTTCTGCCGCACCTTCAACTTCGAACTGCAGGCTGCCGCCAGCGAGGACGCCATCGTGCTGTCTCTGTCGACCAGCCACAGTTTCGAGCTGGACGAAGTGTGGCGTTACCTGAACAGCCGCAGCGCCGAGCCTATTCTCATCCAGGCCCTGCTCGATGCACCGCTGTTTGGCGTGCGCTGGCGCTGGAATGCAGGCGTGGCCATGGCACTGCCGCGCTTTGTGGGCGGACGCAAGGTGGCGCCACAAATCCAGCGCATGAAGAGTGAGGACCTGGTTGCCGCCGTGTTCCCCGACCAGATCGCCTGCCTGGAAAACATCGTCGGCGAGCGGCAGATTCCCGACCATCCGCTGGTCGAGCAAACCCTTGACGATTGCCTGCATGAGGCAATGGACAGCGAAGGCTGGCTGGCCCTGCTGCGGCGCATGGAAAGCGGTGCAGTGCGCTTGCTGTGCAGGGATTTGCCCGCCCCCTCGCCGCTGGCTTCAGCGATTCTCAATGCCCGGCCTTATGCCTTTCTGGACGATGCGCCACTGGAAGAACGACGTACCCAGGCGGTACTCAACCGGCGCTGGAACGACGTGCACAGTAGCGACGACCTGGGCGCGCTGGACGCTGATGCCATTGCTGCCGTCGCGGCCGAGGCCTGGCCACAGCCGGCCAATCCCGACGAAATGCACGAAGCATTGATGAGCCTGGGGGCCATCGGTCAGGTCGAGGTAGATGCCAACCCCTGCTGGGATGTGCTGCTAAGGCAGCTGGCCAAGGCCGGGCGTGCCTTGCGCCTGCCCGATGACAAGCTCTGGTTGGCCCGCGAACGCCTGAACCTGCTGCTGGCACTGTACCCCACAGCGCACAGGGAGCCAGCGCTCGAACGGCTCGCTGGCTTCGACCAGCCCATCGAGCCCGACCACGCACTGAGCGAACTGCTGCGCGCCCGCCTGAGCGGCCATGGCCCCCAGACCCTGGCGCAGATCGCTGCGCCATTGGGCAAACCGGTAACCGATATCGAGCAGGCTCTGGCCCGCCTGGAAGCCGAAGGCTATGTGCTGCGCGGGCATTTCAGCCCAGGTGCAACTGACCTGCAATGGTGCGAACGCCACTTGCTGGCACGCATCCACCGCTACACGGTCAAACGCCTGCGCCGCGAGATCGAACCGGTCAGCCTGCAAGACTTCATGCGCTTTCTGTTCGATTGGCAGCACCTGGCGCCTGACGAGCGCCTGCGTGGTCCGCAGGCGGTGGCCGAAGTGCTCGGCCAGTTACAAGGGTTCCCCAGCGCCGCAGCGGCCTGGGAGGCGGAACTGCTGCCGGCGCGTATCAAAGACTACAGTCCGCACTGGCTCGACGAAGCCTGCCGAAGCGGCCAGTTTGCCTGGAGCCGGCTGGCGGCAACAGTGGCGAGCAGCACGTTGACCAGTACCCCACTGGTGTTGCTGCCGCGGGACCAGTTGAACACGTGGCGCAGCCTGGCGCCCGCACCTGCTGTCGACGCCCTTGGCCTACGTGCGCAACGTGTGCACGAAGCGCTGAAAACCCAGGGTGCGCTGTTCTTCGATGAACTGGCACATGAGGCACACCTGCTGCCCAGTGAACTGGAAACTGCACTGCAGGAGCTGGTGGGCTCGGGCCTGGCCGGGGCGGACAGTTTCACTGGCTTGCGCAGCCTGATCACGCCTGCAACCAAGCGCAGCTCACGTAACAGCCGCCGAGGCCACCCGCCGCTTTCCAGCAGCATGGCGCATGCCGGACGTTGGGCCCTGCTGCGCCGCAGCGATGCGCCCCTGGATCACGACCAGGGCCTGGAGCACATTGCCCGCACGCTGCTGCGCCGCTATGGCGTGATCTGCTGGCGGCTGTTGGCGCGCGAGAGTGATGTACTGCCGCCCTGGCGTGAGCTGCTGCGCTGCTATCACCGATTGGAAGCGCGTGGCGAGATCCGGGGCGGGCGCTTCATTGCCGGGCTGGCCGGTGAACAGTTCGCCTTGCCTGAGGCGGTAGTATTGCTGCGGCAAGTGAGACGACGTGAACCGGACGGAACGCTGCAGGTGGTGAGCGCCGGTGACCCGCTGAACCTGATCGGCTCGTTGCTGCCCGGGGCGAAAGTGCCGGCAGTGATTGGCAACCGGCTTCTGTATCGCGACGGGATACCGGTGGCGGTGCGGATGGCCGGGCGTTACGCGTATCTGGTCGAGGCGTGCGCACAGGAGCAGGAAAGCTGGCGGCAGAAACTGCTGCGCGCCCCCCTGTAGGAGCGGGTTTACCCGCGAATACGGTAGCGGCGGCAACGGTGAACGGCGGTTGAAATTGGCCAGCAGGCCCGGCCCTTTCGCGGGTGAACCCGCTCCTACGCTCGAGAATGATTTTCGCTACCCCGATTTTATTTTGCAGCGCCCGGCAACTTGGCTATGGTCGGGGTTTGCCCCCAGGCCCTGAGCCTGACCGCGCCATCGCAAGGACCCTGTATGAGCCTGTCACTTCTCAGTCGCTATGCCTTCTTCGCCGCCTGTGTGCTGTTCACCCTGGCGAGCCTCCCCTTCAGCCACCACGAATGGCTGTGGCCGTTCACCCTGACCACAGGCATTCTCAGCCTGATCGGCCTGTTCGACCTGCTGCAGCAGCGCCACGCCGTACGCCGCAACTACCCGATTCTCGGCAACATCCGCTATCTGGTCGAGGCCATTCGCCCGGAAATCCGCCAGTACCTGCTGGAGTCCGACAGCGATGCCCTGCCCTTCTCCCGCGCCCAGCGCTCGCTGGTGTATGCCCGGGCGAAGAACGAAGCCTCGGACAAACCTTTCGGCACCCTGATCGACGTATATGAATCCGGTTTCGAGTTTATCGGCCACTCCATGCGCCCGGCACCGCTGGCTGACCCGACCAGCTTCCGTGTCATCGTCGGTGGGCCGCAGTGCGGCCAGCCGTATTCCGCGTCGATCTTCAACATTTCGGCCATGAGTTTCGGCTCGCTCAGCGCCAATGCCATCCGTGCGCTCAACCAGGGCGCCAAGCTGGGCAATTTCCACCATGACACCGGCGAGGGCAGCATCAGCCCCTACCATCGCGAGCACGGTGGTGACCTGGTGTGGGAACTGGGCAGCGGCTACTTCGGGTGCCGCACGCCAGATGGGCGCTTCGATCCCGAACGCTTCGCCGCCCAGGCGCGCAGCCCTCAGGTGCGCATGATCGAGATCAAGATGCGCATAAACTTATCTAGTCAAGCTGTTGACCACATTTTTTTTGCATAACACTACCCCGGAACGCCTTGTCCGCCTCAACCTGCAGGCCTTTCAGTCAGTTTTACGGGGTCAACACCTCGGCGCATCCCACATCACCGCTTTGTTGACCCTAGCTCCAGATGCCCTCAGGGCTTCATCCATGACATCCCCTATTTTTTACTCAATTACCTGAGACGCCACGTGCCACCTTCGACCCGACTCATTCGTGCAGTCCCAAGCCATCGGCAACTGCCTCGCCGAGTTTTTGGAGGGCTGGGCAGAGAGTTATTGACGATCGAAAGTCCTTCCTGGGCTCTTCAGCGTTACTGCCCTCAACAGAGCGCTCACAGGGCCAACGCCTGAAAAATCGAAGTTTGCAATCAATCTCCTGCCCGTGGAAAACGCGCTTTTACTGTGACTAATTTTGCCTGTAGCGCCTCAATAGCACTTTCTAACAGATCACGATAATTACCATGTAAATGTTCTACATCCTCATCATGCATTATATCTTTCGCACGCTGCTTCGAACGCTCAACGCTAGCCAAATCAAAAATCTCAATTGTTTTCTTACCTTTCAACGACCCATCTTTTTCTTGAATAATAAGGTCAAGACCAGCAGAGGTAAAAACTATATGATCAGCGGGAGTATCAAGGTAAGGATGGACAAATGAAAATTCAGTTAGCCGGTAGGTATGCCCTACTGTGACTACTGGGTCGAATGACTTTTTCAGGTCAGTGTTACAGGTAAAGCATGTCAGCACTAAATTCTCAGGCCAAAACATCCATTGCTGATAATCTTCTTTCGGAGCAATGTGATCTCTATGTGGTCTTTTTTCGAACAAACGACATCCACAATAACCGCATCGTTTCGACTGCTCCACGAGCATGAGACCGGTCATTTCCCGTTTAAAATCTTTTGAGGATTTCTTACCATGCCCCCAAGGGTCTTTCGCCTTAGTGGTAAGCGCATAACGCTTTAACTCTTTAACGACTCTCCAGTTATAGGCAGGAACTTTCAACTTTTTCAAGCCAGCCGCTCCAAATAAGCTCGAACCTCTTGCACAATTAACTCCAAGGGCTCGACACCAGCATAATCAATCCTGGAGACTTTATGCATAAAGCTCGTAAGGAACTCCTTATCTCTACCGCCTTCTTGTATGTGCCTTAGGACAGCCCCTAACTCTCTGGTGAGGTGATAGTTTGAAGCAGATGGGATTTGCAAAACATTGTACAAGATCGATTCGGAGCCCCAGCCCTCGAAAACCCCATCCTGAACGTCAAACGTCATCTCCCCATTGCTCTTTCCAATCGTAACAATACTGGAAGTCCCCAGTGATGCACTAGAAAGCATGTGGGGTGAATGCGTTGCTATTATCACATGACTCCCAGGCGCGCCGACCAACGTTTTTTGCAGCAATTCAATATATCTTTGCTGCCATACAACATTCAAGCTGACTTCCGGCTCATCAATGACGACCAAACACCCTGGCGCTGAAAATGCGATAACTTTAGCGCCAACGGATAATAAGTTTTGCTGCCCCGAACTCAGCCCTTCGAAATTGAGCCATGTGGAAGATTCGAATAACAGACTAGGCCAAACCGAAATACCGATGCGACTTGCAGCTAAGAAGCCAACGATCAAGCGACTGATGTTCTGCCTATCTTCTTTACTAATCGAGGCCAGCCTAACGACCCACCCTATTTTTCTTTTATCTTCCGCTTCACCTTTGGTATATTTCGCGAGCAATACAAATAGCTCTTCAATGTTCCTAGCTAGAAGAACTATTTCCTCATCAGTTGTAGACTCCATTCTTTGGGCTCCCAAGCGGCGACCGAGGCGAACTTTGACGTATTCAAGCCTATCATCTGACTTAAGAAATTTTTGAATCTCCCTTAACTTAAACAATGTAAACCCAAACCCTATCTCCCTCTCTCCTCCGAATACTATGTCCACCCACGAATTGAAGGCCTTTAATCTTTTGTCATCCGAGAGCATCCGTATCACAGCTTCGGCCACCGCTCTATCTGCAGAGCCGGTTGTCGTCAAATTGGTTGCCTGCCTCACGCCCAGATAGTGATAGAATTGATCCTCATTCGTGGTATCACGGCGAAAAGGGAACTTATCGATTACTAGATTTGATATTGCAAGTACCTTGGAGGGGAATGCAGGATAGCTAAACAGTTCACCCTGAGCTGTTTCGAATGTAGTTTCACTCACATCACCGCCATGTCGAGCGACAATATCCGAACAAGGCAAATTATGAGCATTTGAAGAAATGTAGCGATGACGCTTCCCAACAGTTGAATATCGCTCATGCAGATCATTAAATGCATCTACTACGCTTGCGAGCATCCGACTTTTACCAGTGCCATTGGCCCCGACTAGAAAAGTAATATGAGTTTTCTTAACGTTAGCGCTTTCACCAATGAATCGCACACAGTTCCGTGAACCACTGCCGAAATCAAAGTACGCACTTTCGAGGAGATAGGATTTTCGAGTCACAGGATTTATCCATGGCGGTAGTTGGGCAGATACTACAATGAGATGTAGCGCAGTGCCACTACCGGACTGGGTCTTAACACCGGAAAGCACACGAGCATAGTCAACAGTGACTAATCCTCGATCTCTTCAGGTCTCGCTGTGATGTAATCCCCCCCAAACTCTCCCCGCGAATGACGGCTCTGCATCAGGAGAGGACGAATTGAGGACGCTGAAGTAGCGGCTTCTGACCCCCAATTTCTTGCTCCAGCTGTTCGGAAAGGGCATCGAGTTTCCCATAGTTGGGCAAGTGATCACAGTGAAATGGCCAGCCTTCGACATCACTTACTACCTAGCTAAAGAGCTCAATCGCCCTACGTGCTAAGATATTCCTGTTGGGCTCCTCCGCCCCTCCAAGCATGGTAATCAGGGACATGAAAAGCTCCGACACGAATTTCAGCAGAGTAACTCATGAGCACTACATCACTGGTCAAGCTGCTATTAATTTTCCTTGGGCTGGCGAAACCACTGGTGGATGGCACTACTTATCCTACTGGGACAAGGGGACTGGGAGTGTCAGGATCTCGCTTGCAGGTATCCACTACCCGGAGACCATCAAATTCTTAGGCACCGAGGGTATTTCAGATGCCCGTCTGGAACTGCAGCGCCGTGGTTGGCCTTCAGAGCGCGAGGTTTACATGGCAAGTCACTTCCGCGCTGCATCTGACATGGTTATAGCTTGGTCTCTGGGGGAATCAAAATACTGTAATATCGAACTCGAAGACTGGTTTCCTAATGCCCATGACTTTCAATATGTTGTCGATATGCTGCTTGGCGCGCTCAATGCTATGCCTGACTTTCCGAGGGAAAGACTTCGCTGCTGGCTCGAGTCGCAGACGAGCAGGGCACAGTAATGAGGCTAAGGGAAGCGACACAACGTTGTACGGAAGGTAGGTTGTGAGCTACCGTTGCTCTACCTCATAGCCCTAGCGTGCCCGCATGAAAGAGCTCCGAACAGCAGCAGAAGTACTAGAACGCCTCAGTCACAACCAGGATGCACTCAGAGCTGCAGTTGAAGAGCTCGCCAAATGGGTCGGTGATCGAGGAGCTAGTACTGTGGTTGGGAACGTAAATGGTGCTTTAACTACCTTGGATGACAACATCGACGTCGTGCGCCAGGGAATCGCAGAACTGGTCGCAGCCAGCGTAAAGCCTTAGCGCCCCCATCAAGTCCATAGAGATAGGTAATAATGCCTAGTACGAAAAACATCTTCGAGTATGATTATTTCCTTAAAGTAGCCGCACTCGGACAATTTCCCATCTTAAAAATAACCGAAGGTGAGTATTCACAAATTGCAAGCTCTCGCCAAACCCTGTCAGCAGCCTTGAACATGGAGGAGAGCTACGACCTTGCCATCGGAAACTTTCTTGACCTTGAAAAAGAGCTTCTACTGCTAACAGCCGAAAAAGTGGTAGACCACAGATTCGACTACCAGAGAGCTTATGAATTGACATCAACACTCAACAGGCGCACTGTAAACTTCATTCTCTCAGGCAAGAACTACACAGAACTGATAGCATCCAAAGCTTCGAAATGTTTAGGAAGTAATCAGCAGATCGAAGAAACGGTTAAGCTACTGACTAACAAGGAGTATGAAGCATCTCTAGACTATCGCTTGATGGAGGCCTTGAGAAATCACGTAAGCCACAGCGGCGTCGCCATCCACAAAGTTACAAATCCTGATCGCTGGATTTTGGACGACCAAAAACAAGCAAAAAACTTAGTATTTAATATTGGCATTTACGCCCTAAAGTCTCGACTGGCGGAAAATAGCAAATTCAAGAAAAACGTGCTCGATGAACTCCCAAATGATATTGACATCAAAAAAGCCGTAAGGTCATACATGGGTGCCATCAGTAACATCCATGAGGAGGTAAGAAAGCTGACAAAGCCTACTATTGATCAGGCCAGAGCAACAGTAGAGCTATATCTTGCGAAGTATGCAGAACAAAATGACGGAAAGGCATCTGTTGTCGGTGCGTACAGCTCAGCACTTCACGCCTCCGGTCAAAAACCAATAATGCTTCTTCTTGAGTGGGATGATGTCAGAATTGAACTGGAAAAGAAGAACCACTCCATTACCAACATTGGAAAACGATACGTAAGTAGTTCTCTCTGTGCGGAGTAGCTCTTCCAATGCTGGTCATGCCTTCGGATAAGAAAACAGGGATCTTCGTCCCGGCCCCACCTTTTCTGAGAAATCAGACGGCCACAGACAGGTAAAAGCGACCCGCCCTACCGAAAGGCTCGCATAGCGGTAGCTGAGAATCCCATCTCGAGTACGATTACCCGTAATGGGGCCACTCAAAATCCCAGCTGCAATCCGACGGTTTCTCTCTGCATCCGACCGTCAATCAAACCTACCTGAGCTACCGTTCGAGCGCGGGTGTGATTCCTGGGCCTCTTCAGTAAGGATCAGAAGCCGCTCCCACTGATCGTTGCTCAAGATTCCGCAATCTAGGGCTGCCGCGATATATCCGGTAGCAATGCCAAACCTGTACGTGACCTCGTCTACGCCCTTCGCTAAGCCGATGGCTTTGATACGCACTAGGGCCCTTTCAATGATGCGAGCCTCATCCAAGCTTTCGTCGATTGAAGCCACGACCTCGCTCCTCTATGGGAAAGGTAATATCCTCGATCCAATGATCGAGAACAGCTGCGTATGACTCTAGACGACTGCGATGACACTTCCCCTGGCGCGCTGACGGCCCGGGAAGTCTGCCAGGTGCTGCGAGAGGTGGTGCTCGGACGCCGGACAATGACCAAGGTCGGTAGCCAGTCCTGGGAGCAGCTCTACGCCTGTCATTTCGAGATCGATGTAGAGGGGTGGCGGATCACGATCTACAACGACTGCGATGAGCTGGACTACTGCGAGCGGTGCGTGAGCCCGGATGGCCGGTGTTGGGATTTCGATCAAGGGGATCGGGTAGACCCGATTGCTCTGTTGTCTGTATGGGAGCATCATGGCCTGATGCGAATGCTGAAAGCGTTGTAGTACAACTTTAGTTGCGCTTACTGGTGCATGTAGCACTTAACTGAGCCTTCGGCAGAGCCGATTTCCCGGCCCTGGAGGCTTTCATCTGCGACGACTGAGTGCACCACTTACGAATTTTTCAGTAATCACTTTCACCACATAAAAGACAAGTGCCATCTTCATCTAAAACGCTACTGCCACACTCTGCGCTACAAGCACTCCTAACGACCTTGTGCCTCTTGTTGCACACAAAGCAGTACACTCGCTTAGACTTATTATTCTTTGGAGCCAATACTGCAAGGCGATGCTCGAACGGTTCATCAGTACTAGCGTCCTGCAGGCAATGCGGACAATAAAATCGGTGCTGCTTTTTATCAATATTGAAATATTTGTGAACCAACGAAGGCGAAAGCTGCTCAACAACTATATGAGCCTCTAAGCAAACCCTATTACTTGCAAAGTCACCACTCCCAAGCTCTGAGTCTGGCGCCGTTTGCAAAAAACGCTTGCGATGAACAAGCCAACTATCGTCTGGAAATAGCTCACGATAGGGGAATAGAACAGCTTCAACAACCTCAATGGCATGCACCACAAAATTTTTACCTGTTGAATGCATGATGACGTTTCGCCTTTCTCGCTGCGTGTGATACTTAGCTCTGAACTCATCAGATAAAGGCATACCAGCACAGGTATCATAGATCCGGATTAACTCTTGAGCATCGGGCATCCGAAAGTCGTTAAAACTAATATCTTTCCCCTTATAAGGTGAAGGCCATTTCGTGGACTCGTCACCAATAAGAAGATACGGCGATATTTGACAAATCTTACCTTTCAACAGCAACTCAACACCTTGCTGTGCAATTGCGAGGGCCGTGCTTAACCGTCGCTTTGCAGCCTCCCAGTACGGTTCAGTAACCTCAGCTTTGTCATATCCAAAATATTCTGCCTGATCCAAATTTGTAAAAAGATCGAAGACCGTACCCCAAGCAAAATCCAACAGCTCTCTACCAGCCTCAAAAAACTCGTCCGGTATTGGCATATCTTTAATCATAATCCCTCAACTTACTTCTTCCACAGAGTCAACTAAGCAAAATCTACCACAAAGTCCGGCCAACCCCAATCACCTCAACATATCAGCACGTTTCTTGGTTACAGGGCAGAAAGCACCGTCGTGAGGTTTTCCATAAGTCAAGAACCCTAATGCGTTCACTACTCAGTGCAGCATGTAGCAAAGTCATCTAGTGGCTGGGCTCTGCAGGCCCAGCGAGCACACGCAACTGATAGTCGGTGACCGCTTGAAACCGATGCATCGCCATCAGACGAAGGCGCTCCAGTTCAGCACCCATCACACTTTCTGCTTGAGCCTGGTGGTACCGTTTAAAAGCATCTACTGCATCGTTGTACATCGGATGGCCTGGAAGCAAAACCTTGCTGAGATTCTTCTTCATCATGGTTACTCCGATGACCTGTGCCTAGGTGGCTCGGTGTTGGTAACAACAGGATAATGCTCGGCCTCGTATGCTTCGATTAGCAAAACCATCGCTTCGAAAGCCTTAGCCTGTTCGGTACCAGGTTCTGGCTCACTGTCGAAAAGTGGCGAGACCTCTTTCAGGGCTGCTCGGTACTCATCTTCGTTACGGATTTGGCGAATCTCCACAGCAGAGCCCTCTCCCTAATGAATCGGCTCACCTAAGGTGCCTGCCTGGTGCAGCTGGTAGTCGATCACGGTCTGGTACAGGTGGTCAGCCTCGAGGCGAAGGCGTTCGATTTCTGCAGCTGGCCGCGCTTGAGCCTGTGCTTCGTTGTGGGCTCGAATTGCTTCTAGCGCCTGCCTCAACAGTGGCTCGCCGACTTCAGCCATACCCAACAGCGTTCTCTTCACTTCTTGAGCCTCAGTGATGTGGCATCCTAGTGCTGGTGCTAAGGGTACTCATGTACCGAGGAATCGTTCACACCCAAGCCCAGATGCCGCTGAAGAATATCCGCAAAAAAATCTGCAAAATTTCGGCAGTTTCTTCGCTACAGCCCAGGCACACCAGGGCCTTCAGAGTTCTGAGAAATCCGCGAAACCGGCAGTCGATATGGAGATAGGCATGGCAATCACAGCAGTTATCTTCGACGCCTTCGGCACAACCCTCAGGATCACCGCCCCCTCGCATCCGTATCGCCAGTTACTGCGAGAGGGTGCCAGACATGGTCGTCGCCCTAGTCCAGGCGATGCCCACAAACTGATGACCCTCAATGCAGGGATTCGAGAAGCTGCTGACCTCCTCGGCATCCAAGTCGCAGCGATGCGCATGGCTGAAATCGAGTCAGCCCTACAGCGCGAAATCGAATCAATCGAGGTGCTCCAGGATGCGTACGATGCGATCACCCTTCTCCGTGAGCACGGGATCGCCACCGCTGCCTGCAGCAACCTAGCTGCTCCCTATGGGCCGGCAGTAAAGAGGCTCCTGCCAGACCTCAATGCCTACTCGTTCAGCTACGAGCTCGGGGTCACCAAGCCTGACCCTGTAATCTACCGCGCCGTATGCCGTGATCTTGGAGTTGTCCCTGGACACTTGTTCGGGGATTCCGCTCAGGTAGCCATGATGGGCGATTCACCGCGCTGCGACCGAGATGGCCCTCGAGCTGTTGGCATCAAAGGCTTTCATCTTGATCGATCTGGTACCGGAGCCATCCGAAACCTCGTGCAGTTCGCTGAGCTGGTTGTCGCGCAGTCCACTGAGCGAAGTCAGTCGCCAGGCTCATTCACGCGGAACGCACCTAGGGAGTTGGGTCGATGAGCCAGCATCCATCTTCAAGTACGGGCGGCAACTACTGGGGAGCACCTCCCTCACTGTTCATCCCGCCTTCCATCTTGGCCAGTGCCGAAGAGCTGGCAAGGAAGGCAGCGGAGTTGAATGGCCTTATTGCGCCCCAAACCGCCAGCTGTCTAGCGAAGCTCATTGAGGTGGCAGATGCGTCGCTGACTCAGGTATGGGATGCCACGAAGCTCGGATCTGACCAAAAGAACCTTCGTCCTGATCCAGCTATCGATCCTCGCCGTCGCATCGTCGCGGTATTGGGCCATCACGATCAGATGCTTATCAGCGAACCAATAGGGTACGGCGCCGCGTGGACAAACATTAGGCACAGCTTCGCGCTGCTTGGCCTTAATCCCCACCTGTGGCGCTTGCCCAGGGCAATCAGCCGCTGGAACCAGATGCACGCAAGTGAAATCGAGCTGCTGGAATTCAAGCTCATGACTTGCCTCGAAGGGGTCGACTACACCCTTGAGGCATTCAACCGCAAAAAACTTCGCGAACGAGTTCTCCACGTCTTCAATAGCAGCAAGCTCATATTGGATGCTGGTGTTAGGGCAACCACAGGCCCGGCGGTCTTGAACTTGCTGATCCTGGGTTCACAGCCCAGTAGCGAATTTAAGACTTTTACGGGGCTGGAGACTAGAGAGGCCGAAAAAGAACTAACGCGGCTGAAAGGCTTAGACCTAGTAGAGGTGTCTTCAAGGCGAGATGGCTGGGTTGAGCCAGGTCTGCCAGCATGGTTTGCTGAAGAGATTGGTGCAATCTAGCCCCACACAATCAGGCCGGCGCCCCAGTGTCCGGCTCATCACTGCACCACCTATCCTCCAGAACGCTTTTGAACACATCCGCCAGCAATGGATGCTCACCTGCCGCTTGCAGGTCTTGCACGAGCCTCTTCAACGCTGCAGCCTCTTCTGAAGGTCGCAGTAGTGAAATCCCCTCAGGGCTACCAGCTGCTGCGCTTTTAGGTCGTCCTGCATAACGAGTCCTCGTTGAAGTGCCAACGTTGGCAAACTGCATCTTGCATGGAATGCCCACCATATATGCAAAAACCGCCCGTAGGCGGTTTCATGCACGCTCAGGAAAGCTGATTAGACCAACCAAGACTCCACTTCATCAGCACCGTACTGAGCCTTCCACTCTTTCAGCAGCTTGTGATTGCCGCCTTTGGTTTCGATGATCTCGCCGTTGTGCGGGTTTTTGTACTGCTTCACCTGGCGAGCACGACGCGGCGTCTTCTCTACGGCAGCTGGTGCTGCGCGGCGACCAGTCTGCGGATCCAGCAGATTTATGACATCGCGCAGGCTAAAGCCGTATTCGGCCAGCAGGTCACGCAATTTGGTCTCAAATTCGATTTCTTTCTGCAGCTCAGAAGAGCCCTTCAGGGCTTCGAGCTCTGCGAGCTGTACAGCCAGTTGCTGCTCAAGGTGACGAAATTCTGCTAGACGTGACATTGAAACTCCCATATGGACAGGCAAAAAATCTAATCTAGGCTAGCTTTTCCTAGCATTGCAGTAAAGCTTCTAGCCTCCGGAATCGAATCTGACTATGGTTACCAGCAGCAGAAGCATGGCATAGTGCTACCTACCATTCTCATTTACTCGCCCATAACATGACAAGTCCGACTAGAAAAGAAATCACCATTGCACTCATTGGCTTCGCCGGCGTGGTTTTAACGGCACTCTTATCAAACTACGACAAAATATTCACGGGAACGACAACCCAAAGCAACTATAACTCGGAAGTTGTGAATGGCGACATAAATATTCAGCTGCGACAGCTTATTGAAACCTCCGGGATGCGCGCCTCGCTAGAGGCCATCGAAAAAAACCGACTAGAACAATATAAAGCAAAGTACAAGGCATCCCAAGAAGAGCTTAACTGCATTGCAGACGTCGGCCTTCAAAATAACCAGCTCATTGATATATTGGTCGAAGCGCTACGCAAAAACTTATCGCTTAAAGACATTCAAGAACTTAATAAGTTTTACACAAGCTCAGCGATGGTCAACTACATTAGCAAACAACCCGCAATTACTCTAGATATGATTCATGGGCTGGAAGAAGCAATGGCAAGGAATCATCGACGCAATATTGCTCTGGCGGGCACTAACAGAGATCCAAAGAAGCAAACCGCTCAGTCCTGCCCAACAACAGAAAATTAAGAACGAAAGCTACTACACTGACGCTACCGCCCAAGTCTAGTCGCAAACGTTCTGTGGCGCAAAATTTCACATAATCAAAATGGAATAAATAAAGTGACTAAGACTTACCCCAAAGGATCGGAATGGCGCAAGTGGGATCTCCATGTACACACTCCAGCATCAGTCCTCAGAAATGAGTTTGGCCAAGACTGGGACAGATATGTAACTGAACTTTTTACGCGGGCTATCTCAGCCGGAGTTAGCGCCATTGGCATAACTGATTACTACCTTCCAGAGGGCTACAAAATTCTTCGCCGGGAGTATTTAGACAACCCCGATAAAATGCAGAATCTTTTTGACGCCAAAACACTTGAACAAATCGACAGAATTAAAATATTTCCAAATATCGAATTCCGGCTCAGCAAGCTAGTCATTGGAAAAGAAAATGATCTCTCTTGGAACAGAAAAGTAAATTACCACGTTCTGCTTTCTGATGAAATCCCCATTGAAAAAATTGAAAGCGACTTCATTTCACAGATTCAAATTTGCGTTAATGCCTCCACCGGCCAACAAGCCGAGCGCCGCCCTTTAACAAAGTCAAATCTGGAAGAGCTAGGCCAGCGCCTGATAGCAGAACACCAACCATTCGCATCGAACGGAAGCGCACTATTTATTGGCATGATGTGTGCGTCTGTAGACGAAGACGAAATCTCAAGGCTTTTAAATCAAAATGCGTACTTCAGAGACAAGCATCTAACGGCACTTCCGTGCGATGAGGACTTGAGCGTTGTGAACTGGAACTCTCAAGGTCACAACCTGCGAAAAAATCTCATAAAGCAAGCGCATTTCATTTTTTCATCAAACCCTAAAACTACAGCATTCTTCTTGGGCGGGAGAAACAAGGACTCCTTCGTCAAGGAATTTGGTTCAATCAAAGCGTGCTTATGGGGATCCGATGCTCACACATGGGCTGAGCTATTCAAACCTGATAAAAACAGACACACTTGGATTAAAGGAGATCTGACTTTCTCAGGTTTAAAACAAGTCATTTATGATCCATGCTCAAGGGTTGCTATTCAAGAGCTATCGCCGCAACAAAAAAGCCCTTATCAGATCATAGATAAAGTACGCTTTCTTGATCCAGAACAGCATAAACTTTTCAGTGATAACTGGCAGGAACTCAACCCAGATCTCAATACGATCATAGGTGGCAAATCCTCTGGAAAGTCGTTACTCCTCTACCACATTGCTAAAGCTGTAAATAAAGAAGAGGTTGACAGCAAAACCCAGCTAGCGAAAGCCTCTAACTATACGGGCTTACCGCCAGTAGATTTCGAAGTGGTCTGGTCTAATGGTGACGTTAGTCGACTTTCTGAGAGTAATAACTCAAAGCCAATCACGTACATACCACAGCTTTATATTAACCACTTAGCCGAAGAAGCAGGCAGATCTCAACTCAACACCTTGATACGAGACATACTCCTACAAAATTCTAGCTTCCAACAATTCTCTGAAGACCAAGAAAAAAAAATAACCACCACGAGCAAAGTTATAAATCAAAAAATTGACTCTTTTTTTGAGCTCAGAACCAAGTACAGCACCCTTAACAAGGACGCGGAAGCAATTGGAACCCGTTCGGCCATCACATCAGAAATAGACAGATTAAAAAATGAGATTCAGACGTTACGTGAGATATCGGGATTTACCGACTTAGAGGAGCAAAAATACAAGTACCTGTCAATACGAAAAACAAGCATCGAAAACCGTGACGCGATCCTTTCAAAAATAAAGACTGGCACTGAACAGATAGCGACCTCTATCACAAACAGATTCCCTAACCAAGTTGAGCAATTCAAAGAATTAATCCTGGCAGACATTGGCTTACCAAGCGACTCTGCCTTTACCATTAAAGCACTTGATTTGCTAGAGCGAGACCTCTCAACCGCTATAGACAAATTCAAACAACAGCTGTCGTACCGCACACGAAACATCTCACCACTAAAAACAAGAATCTCAACTGAATCCAGCACCATTGACAACGATCTCAAGCCCCTCCTGATTAAGATTACCGATCAAGCATCTCTTGACCTAGCCACAAAAAAGCTGCAAAAAGAAGAAAACAAACTAAAACAATTAGATGATATAGGCGAGAAACAGGCTTCAATTAAAATCCAGGGTTTAGACTGCAAGCGGGAACTAAGCGACCTGTACAGCGAGCTCATAACTACTTACCGCGACTACGCACAAGAAACTTCAAAATCCGACTATCAGTTCGAAGATGACATCGCAGTTTCAGCTGAGGTCGTATTGAACGAGGATAAGTTTAATGAATTCTCTTTGTTATTCGATAGACGCGGAAATATGAGCACGTTGCTCGGCGACCTCTTACTGCCAAATGGCGACATCAACTTTGACATTGACTCTCATGCAGAGCGCGTTACACAAACACATTCAAACTACATAAAGAAAACCAACATTCCTACCACTCGCAAAGGCATTGAAGATATAGATGTAATCAAGAAGCTCTACAGCGACTGCTTCTACGTCAATTATGTCGTCCACTATAAAAACGACGACATTGCTACGATGTCACCAGGCAAGCGCGGACTGGTATTACTGAATCTAATCCTACACCTAAGCAATGCCTCACACCCGATCCTTATCGACCAGCCTGAGGATAACTTAGATAACAGAACCATCTATGACCAACTGAAAGATTTTGTTAGGCAAAAAAAACGCGCCCGACAAATAATAATAGTTACTCACAATGCAAACCTTGTAGTAGCGGCAGACGCAGAGTGCGTAATAGTAGCTAATCAAATAGGGCAACAAGTCGACTCCAGCATGGATAACCATCGATTCGAGTACTTCAGCGGAAGTTTGGAGTGTTCCTATGAGGCACCGACTAAAGACTCCCCCCTGAGGTCTCAAGGTATTCGCCAGCATGTTTGCGAGATCCTCGAAGGTGGAGTTACGGCTTTTAAAGAACGGGAGCTAAAATACGGATTTAAAATTTAAACTACCCACAGACGCCGCCAGAAACTATCGAAACCCGAAAATTTCTGGCTCCTGGCCGCCTAGCAGCAGGATTCTTTTGCCCCGCTTCTGATCACCTATTTACAGTACACCGTCCAGAGCTCATCAATTCTCGTGGTGAAGCTCTGGCTCATCAACTCCCGCCGCATGCCCCAGCTGGGATCCACTGGCACGCTTGCCAACCGCATCGTCCCTCTACCCCACCTTCCGTTCACCGCATCAAGCACCCCCATGAGCTTTTCACTCGCCGCCGGCTGTGCCGCCGCGAACAGGTCAGCGGTGATCTCGTTTGGCTGGCTGAGCTCGAGCAGCAACACTTCCGCCTTGCTGTAACGGAAACCTTCACGAAATACTCGCCCCACACCCTCCTGCGCCGCTTTTGTCAGCAAACGCGTATCGTCCGTTGGATATGGCAGCTCGACCAGGACGCCGTTGGCGTACTTCGCCTCGTCCGGATTGAACATGCCCGTGCGGATGCTCACCCGTATCCATCTGAACTGGCAGCACATCTTGCCTCCCTGGTGCCCGGACACTTCCTCGCAGTCGATGTCGGGTGCGGGACAGGACAACTGACAAGGCTCTTGGCTGACCATTTCCAGACCGTAGCTGGATTCGATCCAAGCGCGGATCAGATTGCCAACGCCTCTCCCCTGAGCAACATCCACTATGGGTGCGCTCTAGCTGAAGACCTACCTCTTCTCAGCCGTAGTGCCAGTTTGATCACTGCAGCCCAGGCCGCGCATTGGTTTGACTTGCCAAGGTTTTATAGCGAGGTACGCCGAATTTCTGAACCTGGTGCGATCCTGGCTCTGATCAGCTACGGGGTGCTGAAGCTGGAGGGGCAACTGAACGAACGCTTCAAGGATTTCTACTGGCGCGAGATCGGGTCGTACTGGCCGGCTGAACGCAAACTGGTAGACAGTGGCTACGCCACCATAGCCTTTCCATTCACTGAGATGACCACACCAGACTTATCCATTCGGCTTGAGTGGTCACTCCCAGAGTTTCTAGGCTACATCTCGACGTGGTCGGCAGTGCGAAGCGCCAAGCAATCAGGTCGGATCGATCTTCTGGAAACCTTCGCCACTGAAATGGCTGAGCTTTGGGGAGACTCAGCCCAGCGCCATAGGGTGACTTGGCCCATCAACATGAGGACTGGAAGGATATGAACAGCTCATCGCTCAATGGACTCAAGGTCGGTCTCATTCACACAGAGAGCTTCCAAGTCTCACCAAAACACCTGGTTCCGAATGTAGAGGCTGAATGGCCTGGCTTCAGCGACATGCCGGAGGTGCTGGCAACCGCAATTATGGTTGGATTCATGGAACAGACCTGTATTCAAGGTCTACGGCCCTATCTCACGAGTGATCAGCGCACCGTGGGTACGCAAGTGAGCATGAGCCATACTGCAGCGACACCCGTAGGCATGGTCGTAAGCGCGAGGGTGGAGCTGACCGCCATTAACGGTAACGCTCTGATATTCGATGTCGAATGCAATGACGAATTGGGCGTTATTGGAAAGGGGCTGCATCACCGAGCGGTGGTAGATCTCAAGCGATTTAATGCGAAAGTAGCGAAGAAAACTACTGGCTACTGCTAGCTTTTAGACCGTGTGCGCCTAGCAGCGGGCTTTCTTTTGCCCGCAACGATCCTCATCGCAAAAGCCCCAAGAATCTGTGATCGCTGGCATGTGCACAGCGACCACCGTAGTGCTGATCTTGATGTCTAGGCCACTTGCCTTACTGTAGGCCGCTGATCGGTCGCGAGTCGTCTTGCACGCCCCACTCCCCAGGCCAAGGCCCGAGTCATCGACTCACCTGGCCGAGAGTCGAATGCCTCTTCGTGAAGAGCCATGCCACATCCCGCATACACGCCGATGAACATCTGTGTCTGGCCAGTCCTGGAAAGCCTCACCTGGACATCAATCGAGGTGCCGTCATCCAGCTCCTCGTCATGGCTCCGGTGATGAAGCACAGGATCGGCCCAAGCCCAAAAAACTTCACCGCGTATACGCATGCCACTCTCCTACGACTTTAGTCTTATAGTCCATCAACCATAGCGCGGGATGATGACGTTTCAACCCTCCAGGAAAGTGACTGCCCTGATTCAGACAACCGGCAGAAAACCCCTACAAAACAGAGTCCTATGTAAACGCTACAGGTGCTGATGCAGAAGGGGCTGAGTTAGCTCGACCTTCACGAAGCCTTCTCTATCCTGGCCCAGCATCAGGTGCTGGGCTTGGAAATCACCGAATACGAGGCAATCTGGCCGGGTGGGTAACTGCAGCCCGAATTGCCTACCTGAGGCAATCCACCCTGTCAGTTGAAAAACTGACTTAATTGAAAATGCCGTGCAAGCCCAACCCCATAACATTTGGCCCTGCACGACAACACTGAAACTTAGATCCGCACCCTAAGGCCACCTAACAAGATCAAGTTCTTTAATCCGCAGAGCCATGGCTGAATCTGACACGCCAAATTGCTGAGCTAACGATACGAAATACCGCCCGTTAAATCTTTCGCATCTAGCCAAAGCCAGCTCTCGCTCTAACGAGTCTCTTTCCGCATAGAGCAGGCGGCCCGATCCTGTCGGATCAAGGTGGTAAGCCGAGGTATCGTTGAAAAAGAACTGGCCCTTGCAGTAGAAGACAGCCTGGAACCGTTCCAGAAGCAGTTTCTGCGGCACCAAAAAACACGCTGCAAAGTAATCCGCTTCACGCTCCTGCGGTGGACGCTTCCCTTCCAGGGGTCTGCCATCGAGCGCCCTGTCCCGGTGCATTACCGCTTCTTCATGCAAGAGGAGATGGCCTATCTCGTGCGCACCAGTGAACTGCTGGACAGCCAGCCCAAACTCCATGGAAACAGCAATCCGGCTCGACTGGCGGTCGATCATGCCGGCGATACGAGCACCGTTCCGGTTGAACTTGGGGTCACCTAGGTTGGGCAACACATGGTAGTCATAGCCCAATACCAAGGCCGCCACCCTTGGGTCGCGGACTTCAATGGGAGAAACTGTCTTATCGGGCCAATGAACCTTCCTGTCCCGATAGATGGCGTTCAAGAGATCGTTAGCCTGTTGCTCAATGTACGTCTGATTCATGCGCAAACACCATATGTAGGCACACATGACTAACCGTAGCTCAATATGTAGTGCTATCAAGCTTGCCACTGCGATCAGAATGGAATTTTCGACAGACGGTCTTCTCAATAACGCTGTTTTGGCAAGAGAATCGCTTGTGGGCGCTTCTGCTGCAGCCAGTTAGAACTTCAGGCCGCAGCGTCACGCACGAGCTTTTCCTTTGCCTCTTGCAACTGCCAGCATTGCATCTAGCCATATCCGATACGATACACGATGGGTGGCGGGTCATGTAAAACAGCTGGCGGTGCTAGTGCTGAGCCTTCGAGCCCCCTCTCGCACCATCTGCCGCCCAGTCGCAGACGACGTATGTACTGTTGAGGGTGCGCGCTACCACGTAGCCTTGGATCTCTTCATACGTGACGATGTTGGAGGTGCGTATGGGATCGCCATCATCAAAACGCCGCTCGCGGTCACCGAAGACAACACCTCTTAGAAACAGCTCATGCGGCCCGTACTCAACCGATGACAGGTACGCCGTGACCTCCAAATCGAAATCGATCTGCATTGCCTTGGCTACCGTACTGGGCATGGCTGATGGCGTGACATCGACGATCTTGGACGTGGAAAGCGGCGCTCGCCGTTTAACCATTTTTCTCTCCTATGTATGGCAATCTCGGAGCACTACACACGAGACACCAACCAATGGGCCAGCCAGTAACAGGCGATTGGGCGCGAGCATGATAGCCTTCACACAGGTTCAATCTGCGGAGCGCCTACTTGAGCAATCCTGTTCCTGGCTACTACGAAACTCTCCTCAACGCCCCTGTGTTCGTCAGAACCAGTGCTGGCAACTCATCGTTGATGACATCCACCTCAGCAGCACGGAAGCTGACCTGCGTGAAGCCCGCGGCAAAGCCAAAGGCTACATCCAGGGTCTGGTAGACGCGGGGCATCTCACTACCGAACGGCTGCGTGATTTCAAAATCCTCAGCAGCGTTCATCGGAGGCGCATGGTCTTAAGAACCAGTTGAACTGCACCTCGATTCGATGCTCCAGCGCACGGAGGCGCCTGGCTACCGTGATCAAGCAGCTGGCAAATTTGCTTTGTCGGCAACTGCAATAAGCCCTCTCAGGCTTCTCCTCCCCAAATCTCGCTTGAACGTCGCCAGCACGTAGTTGCCGCTGTTCGTAGACGCCACCCAGAATCTGCCAAACCTTCGCAATTCGTAGATCGGCGCGGTCTGCAAAATGTGCCCGTCCGCATGCTGCTCGTAAGGCCCCGGATCGTTGTGACCAAAGACGATCCCAATCGCACGTTCTGAGGAGATGAACACATCGCTCAGGTAGGCAGTGATCGGTACCGGGTATTGCTGAGCCATTGCACGACCGATCCGCTTGAGCTGGAAATCCGAGAATTCTTTGACGTGATATTCGATGACGACTTCGTCAGACATTGGTTATTCCTGCTCCTACTTCTGACCCTGGTGCTGGATGCTCGAGCAACACCCACGGCAGATTAAATCTCGATGGTGAAATCCGGCGAGAAGCCGGTGCGCTCGCCCGGATAGCCTCGAGGGTTCGATACGAGTCGGCAGCCAGAAATGACCGTGTCGACCGCATGATGCGTGTGACCAAAAACCCAGAAATCAGCCTGAGCGACCAGGTCATGCCACTGGTTGAAGTACGCCGCGCCAAGATGGCCTTCATGACCATCGCCGGCGACATCCTGGATGGGGCAATGGTGGGTGATCACCACGGTGTTGCCGTCGTAATCCTTCGCCAGCTCTGTCGCCAGGAATTCTCGAGTAGCAATGTTCCGAGCGATGAGATCTGCGGGCCGAAGCTTGCTGTACCCCTCCCCGATCCGGATCCTCTTGAAGTCGGTCATCCACTCGGCACAGATCCTCATCGCAGCTTTGTAGTCGCCCGTGGCGGTGTAATCCGTCCAGGCTGTTGCGACCAGGAAGCGCGTGTTACCGATGATGAGGATCTGGTTATCCAAGATGTGCACGTGCTCAGCAGCCGCGCCGCGCATTTTGGTGAGTGTCCGGTCGATGTGCCCCTTATAGAACTCATGGTTCCCGCAGACGTAGAGTACCGGGCACTCGAAAGTGTCGTTCGCCCACACCACTCCCCGGCCACGCACAGAGATGTCGCCGGCCAGGATGACCAAATCAGCCTCTGTCGCAGGTGGTTGGAAGTCGACGAACTCCAGATGGAGATCTGAGTAGACCGTGATTCTCATCGTATTGCCTGGTCTCCGTATCGGCAGGCTAATCGCTCATCCAGTGCCTCCAACGGAGTGGAGGCCTGGCTACCAGCAATTACTTGAAGGCTTTGCTGAAGCGCTGAGAAAGCTCAGCAATACCGATCGGCGCCCAGCCCTCAGGATCGTTGCTCTTCCGGATGAAGTTGATCGCAAAACCAACCATGACTAGACCCGAAATGATGCCTTCCCAGAATGCCCAGACGAAGGTGGTCGGCACGAGGTAATCCGGGTTCTCGCTACCCGTAACCAGGTAGATGAAATACGGAGATGCGAAGCAGCCGATGATGAAGGTCAAAATCATCACAGGAATCGCAGACACCAAGATGAGGATCGGCACCTTCACCTGATACTCACGCGCTGCGACCAGCGTGCCGTTCTCGCCCTTCATGGCGTATATGACGGCTTTGTTCTCCATCTTGTCCTTCTTCTTGGTGAAGATGCCGTACAGGGTCACTCGCTGCCCCTTGTCGAGCTCCTCATAGATCTTCCCTGGCAGCAGCACCTTGGGAAGCACCTGCCCATCGATGACCATGTAGGCTGTTACTGTGCCCTGCTCTGTGCTCGAGACATGGAGGGTTTCGATCACTCCAGTGACCTGCCTGCAATCAAATTTGAACAAAATCTGCTCCTGCAATTTTTAAAGCGCGCAAGCATCCCCACCGCCTCGAAAGCAGTGTGCGTCGATGAGCTGGATCAGCTACGCGAATAACGATTAAACAGTGCTGGTGTCAGTACTGCTCTCTTAACCCGCCTCCCGATAACACAGAGGCGGTTTCCAAGGCCCAACGGAGCCCCTACGGTGACGCAAGATCTCGAAAATCATAGGCGCCCCCTGGTCGCTCCCAAGTCATCGCTGATTCGAATAGACCTGCCCATCGTGGGTGACGAATTCATAGACCGGGCGGGTCTGGCTGCCTGGTTTGATCCGGATCTCTGAGAGGAGCTGCATTGAAAGCTCTGATCGGCGGGTCATAGAAGGCGGAGCTATCAGCTGAATCTTATTAACACTCAGCGTTTCAGCAGTACCTCCTTTACAAAGCGAGTCAACCTCTTCAACGTTCGACACGATGCGCACCCATGGCCCAAAGCGTCCATCAACCAGCCCACAGCCCTCCACGACAAAGTAGTAATTGTCCGGATTCAAGCTCGCTGAACTCCACAAAAATCGGACATCGTCGACAGCGGCAAACTGGCCTTGGAGCTCCGCTCGATTTGTAAACAACAAAACTTTCCTTCCTTCCTAGATCAAACTTTCAGAAAACCGACTAGCAAGCTTAAGTAACAAAAGCCATAAATTGACAGCAAAGCGGAAGCCCGCGATTGTCCCTGCTCCCTTGCGCCGTCTACTGGAACGGGTAGAGCAACCATACCATCAATTCACAATCATACACTATATTTTATGTATGTGAATTTAGAGCTATGGCCTTATCCTTCCCTTTGCGGGAAGCCCTCATGCCATCGCGATACACCCTGGCGGCAGCCCTCCGCACCACTCGTGCCGCTCGAGGGCTGTCCCAAGAACGTTTAGGAAAGGCTGTAGAAGCTGTCCATCTTCACAATCTTGAGCATGCTAAATCGAGCACAACCCTCGAGACACTGGAAGGAATCTGCCATGCCATGGACGTCGATCCTGTCGCCCTGCTAGCTGTAGCATCCTGTCATGAGCGTGGGGAGAGCCTCGAGGACTACATGGCCTTTCTCTGGGGTGAAATATCGAAGATTCGCGATCTAGGAGTTCTGAATAACATCCCCGCACAGTTTGATGACGGGAAGCTTAGGACTGCGACATCAGGTAAGCGGCCGATTTCTGCAGAAAGAATTAGAGCCGTACTCCAATGCAAAGCAGAAGGTCTTACGCAAAAAGAGACGTCCAATAAGTTGGAAATGGCCGCATCGACTGTGAATAAGATTTGGCACTCGAAACATGCAGAAAAATAGATCCGACATTGCGGCTTACCAAGTCCTGGTCTATAACAAATAGCCACCCGGATGATCGCCCTGGCCTATGAGCCTCGCCTACCGTCCGAATTCTCCCACAGACCTCACTGACCTAGAGGTGAATTCCATGCGGCACGACCCAGATCAGCAACCCGGAAAACAAAGCTCCGAACCCGCCAAGGCCGCTGACCAGAACATGGCAAACGGCGTGATGGCCTATGCCGAAGCGGCTATTGACGCATATGACGCTTCCTACGACCTCATCTCTAGTGTCGGAGGCAATCGCGAGAAAACTCGCGAGGTGGCTCGGTATCTTGCGAAGCAAGGTATGCGTGATGTTATCCAGGAAAATATGGCGCACCTTAGCGCTAGTGGTCAGACAAGCCATCTCGCCAGCTTCCCTCCTGTCAGGCCTTTGGAAGACCCAAATGAAGACCGGTCTGGCCCACATCCCACTATCGACAAGCTCCTGGGAAACCTGGGTAGCGACGACGATTGATCTAGCCCTTCGAGGTAGGGGCTAGCCCCTGCCTCTCCCTTTTCCTACCTCACTCTAAATATGCCCATCCCCGCTTAAATCTTCAAATCTCTTCTTATCAGACAGATGAATTACTGACTCTGATCTACATTGATTTGGGCTCAAAAAACTTGGTGACCGCCGCAAGGACATGTGCGGGCAAGCACGTATCGACCTGAGCTTTGACATGTGGGGTAAGTACAGGAAGCCATGCCTCTGTTTCAATCCGAATGACCGTCCGGATGTATTTTTTAGTAATTTCTACATCGCTGTGGCCCAGCTGAAGCTTCAGCTGTTCGTGAATATCGTGCGCATAAGCCAAATTGGGCTTGAGCCCATGCGCCTTGAAGTAGTTATAGACCACATAAGTCGCGTAGGTATGTCGGAGATGGTGAGGTTTGACGTCTCTGCCCATGACCGAACTCGCCAACCTAAACGCGCTCCAAACATCGTAATTGAAAACTTGCTTCCCCGTTGAAGTCAGCCAGAGCGGAGCGACTGCTCTGATATCTTTAGAGTTGTATATACGCGCTCGCGCAACTCGATCCTTCTTGATGTACTGCTCATGAATAACCTTTAGAGCCTCGGTCAACACCATGCATGTGAGAATTCTTTTCTTTCCCTTGGGTAAATAATTCAATCTTTGAAACTCAGCACCAGTCTGGTTCAATTCAGGATAACGCAGCCATCTGGGATTCATTGCATCAGCCCCCAGAGGCATTTGCATTACTCCACCTATTCGAAGGCCTGTGGTGCACATACTAAAAGCAATCATCTCGAAGACAATATCATTCAACCGAAGCTGCTCTACTAGGATGGCATACTCCGTGGGATTAAGAACACAATCCTTAAAATCCAGCATGTTCGTTACTGGAAGACACCCTGGATCTTTCAACCCCCTAGATAAACTATCAGTCTTATTGAAACCCAAGTCTTTCAGCTGATGGGAAGGTCGATCCATTTCTATTTTGACCGGAAACTTCATAAGGTGCGCTATGCCTACGGTATCACACCATTCATAAAACACTCTCCACGCCTGATAATAGGCGTTATAGGACTGTGGCTGCAAACCTCGTGCTAACAATGTCGTTCTTAAGACGGAAAGATGCACATCATAATTCGACTCTTGGAAACCAACACCAACATCAGCACAATAGTCAAACCATATCTTCAAGTATTTGGAAAAGTTAGATATTGTTGTTGGCTCACGACTACCCCCTCTTTTCATGGAAGTTTTGCGAAGGTAGATGAAGAAATTTGCAAGCGGATAGTGAAGCCGTCCGCCTACATGAGGTATAGGCGTATGATCCACATTTCTTGTAAACTCAACGTAGTCAGCCATATTTCAACGCACCATTATTATCTCGTCAAACATCTCAATCTCATCAAAAAGACTTGGATACTCGATTAGCTCATACATTTCTTTGATTTTTTTGAAAGGAAGCCGTTCTCCGACAACCCGGCTCTGATTCCGCTCCCGTAGCAGATCAATCGAGACACAAAAAACTACCGCTATGATCCGCACCCCGGAACGCTCACTAAGCATATCAAAAAAATCATACCTATCTGCCCGAGTAAGATTACATGCATCAAATAGTATAGAAGGCCTGTAAAAATTTACCGACTTCCGGCACCAAGAGCTCTTACCACTGCCGGGGGGGCCAACGGTGATATAAAGATCTTTGTCGCCTGGTGTATCGATGATTGAGCGCAAACTTGCCATGGCTGTAAGCCACGCTCTCTTCATGGATAGAGGATCAGTATTGTTACGAAAAGAGTCCGGACTTATCACTGTGCGCAGGTGTCGAATTTTCGAAGTCGAGGTTGATGAACCTTGCAATGGTCTTTGACGTTGGAGGCCTAGGATCTGTGCTTCAAGCTCGGCAATTCTATGCTGAGCCAGCAAAAAATTTTTCTGGAGTTGCTCCGACGTCGCCTTCAGATTCTCAACACTTTCGACAAGCGAATAGTTTTCAATTAGAGCGTTCCTTAATTTATCTGCATCACTGAGTGCCTCAGCATCATGGAAAGCTTTCTTTGCTTTGACCTGCGCCTTGAAATCGTTAATTTTTTCCCCTAGCTTGAGCCATTTGCTACGCACGGTAGCATCTGACATTTTTATTTGACCATAAAAATATTTACGGTCTATCCCCAACCTTTTTGCAATAGCTGAGATAGTAACTGGTTCTCCTGATCGGGCATGCGCCTCTTTCGCCGCCTCGAAACAATCGGACGCCAATTCATAAAGATCCCGCTTATTCGTCATTTGATCTGCTCCAATATCGGCGCATAAAGCCTCACAAATTCTTGGGCATCACGCATCAGATAGATATTGTTAGAGTAGTCATCTTGTATTGCCCCAGCAATTAAATCCTCATAAAACTTCAGCGATTGCTCAAGCTTCTGCGACTCACAATGGGTGATTAGACACGAGCCGCACTGGGCACCTACGCATTTATCTACAACAGGGAGACCATCAGTCATATCAAGAACAGGCACTTGGTCAACTGAGTTGTGGCGGATATGAATCTGCGGGGTCGTTACCTGAGCGTTTACTAAGCGAGCGCACGGCCGCTGGGATTCATCACTAGGGTTGTAGACACATATGGAAAGTGGTGTCAGAAGGAAGTGCATTGACGCCTGGGAAACTCTTTCGCGCAAATACTCTTCCATCGTTGCACCCAGCTCTTCTCCGGTGATCCCAAGAAATACTGGATCTTCATTTACACCTTGGACAAAACGTTCTCCTGCGGGCCCCGCTAACTTTCCATTTTTAACCGCAGCGGCAATCGTACTGACTACTTTCAAGGACTGTTTGGCAAGCATCTCCTGCCGTGCTTCACGAATGAGCGGATTGTTTCGGAGATACATTTCCGTCATGGATAAGGATTTATGCGAAAACAAACGCATCACCAACAACGGCCCCAATACTGGACTATTCATAACAAACCAACCAGCGATAGTCTTTCGGAACTGGTGCGGGTGAGGGAGGTAGCCAAGACCGATATCGCTGGCAAACTTTTTAACAGCATTTAAGATGGTGGTAGTACAGACCTCATCATGTGCCACACGTCCGCGCTCGCTTTTGAACATAGGGGCAAGCAGGAGGTCATCGAGACGAGTCAATGAGTTTAGGCCCTCTAGAACCTTCACGGCCTTGTAGGCAATCTCGGGCACGGGAATCGTCAGCACTTGGCCTTTAGAGTACTCGCGACTCGTCTTGAAAATGGTAACGGTCAAACGATAAAAATTTTCTACCCCTAACGAATAATCGGGCTGGCAGCATCCGACCTTTAGATTCGCCAACTCGCGGCTCCGCGCACCAGTAACAAATAGTATCACTATCATAGCAGCACGCTTCATATGCTTTATACAGGTTTCAGCTTCTTCGCGTTTCAGTTTAACTGTATTTTTCTTAGAATTAGAAGGCGGAGAGTAGTCCACCAAATCCAACTTAAATGGAAGCCCCTCACCTAATTTTTCCAAGGTGATTCCTTGTGCTGCACAGGCTTCAAGCAGCGCGGCGCGAGTTACAGAATTACTTTTCTTTTTTGCCACTACTCCTTCGTACACCACTTGATGGAAACGTATTATGCCCTCACCATAATTTTCTATATAAGAAGCCGCAGCGTCGGCTAATGGAAATGCATAATCCAAGGGTATAGGAGCCCATCCCGATTCTTCATCTCCATGCGTGAGCAAGCCAAATTTGATTTTGCTAACAAATGGCGTCGAGACAAAAAAGTCACCAAAGTTTTTTTCGCCAAAAGGGTTAGAGGAGAGCTTAAGAAACTGAGGCAATACGCCTTCATTCCTAGAAAGCCCCCACCATTCTTTCAAGAGTCTAATCTTCTCAAACTTATAAGACCTAGTGATATCCTGCGAATCCACCAAGGCAATGAACTCAGCAAAATCTTCCGGCAGAAGGTCACATGGCGCTTTAAAATACCCTCCCTTATGGATACTCGTAAGGTACCCCTTGCTAACCAGCCATGTAATTAAGTCTCGAGCACTAGACATAATATTATAGATAGTACCGCCAGACTTATCGGTGACACTTGCCAGCCCTGACAATGCCAGCATCAAAATCTTAAGCAAAATCAAGATCGGGAAGCGGGTCTCCTCATTGCCTTTAACCATCTTTTCTAGATACAAGCACGCCTTAGCTCCCTCCTTCCGGAAGTCCCAGTCATTATCTACAAACTTGGTTAACTGGCTCACCTGTGTCTCAGCAAATTTGCCAGCGATTAAATCAAGCATTTTCCAACGACTTCCAACGATGTAGTTATCTTCATACACCGCACCCTCAAAGTGCTCTTTCTTCGTCATGAATAGTCCTGAATTTAACTACGGGCAATAAGATGGGGGAGACGAATATGGCCTTGTTTGGCAGCGTTCCAAGCGGCCTCCACTGCCGCTTGATCCTCCCAACGAGTGAGCAGATCCATCGCGCGCGCTAGCTTTCTGGAGTATGAAGCCTCCCAGGCCAAGCTTGGCATCTCACTACGGAGCTGCTCGTACTGCAGCACACGCATAGCAATTCGTGGGAGGTGGGCTTCAAAGACACGACTTTGGCTACAACCTAGGCACATATCAAATTCGTGGCAGGTATCTGTAGTGGTAGCTCCCTCATAGTCAGGGTTACTAGAGTCCGCACAGGCTACGTACAAACCTGGTGTAGTACCGACGACACCTTTTGGATGCGTGCTCCCACGAAAACTTCTAGCCGCCTCTACATATTTAGTTTGCAAGGCGAAGATACCAAGATCGGAAACTTCTTTCTGCGCCCACCCCCCGATGTATTTTGACAGGGTAGTATCAAAATTTTTGTGATTTAAAGAATGCATGAGAGACGAACAAAGCTCTTCAAAGTTTTGCGCCTCCCGCATGAATTTAAGCATTTCTTTGGATGCGAAAACCTTACGAAAGCGACGACTATCGAGCGATGTTAGGCGTTGCCTTACGAGATCTCCGTTATCACCGGTTTCAACTTCCCAAATCTCATGCCGATCCATGAAACAACGAATGGCCCTGCTGAATGGTTCAGTTGTGTAGAAACTCATCACACCATCCTTCCCTTGGAATAGCCAAAGAGAGTCATTGGCAGATGAATCAGCCATTTGGGTTAAAGGCTCTGTATACCAAATGAGGAATCGCAGCACAGAGTACAATCCACCGTCCTCGATTTTGATGTAAGTATCATCAAATTCACGATCCCCTTTTTTTCCGCGTGCCTTGACACCCCTAACTCGGCAATTAGAAGGATCAATCGGATCCTTCCAGTCCAATGGGCTCAACTCAGCACCATTCACCTTATAAGATCGCTTCCAAGTCAGCACCACTTCTTTATTTTTTCCTGAGAAAATCAGGAAAAAAATCAGAAACGGCGTCAATGAGCCGCGAGTCGGAACTTCCTTCTCGGCAAGCCTTTTAAAAGGAAGCGAATTGGGGCCCTGACTCTCATTACAGACGAGCTTTACGCGCTCTAGGAACTCATCAGCTTCAACGGGCATTTTTTCTCTGAGTCGTGCCAGAGCATGGCTGACTGTGCTGCGCGCAGTACTGGAAATGTTTGGTTCCCCAGTGCCTGCGCTAAATCGATGCGAAAATTTGCTCACATAGATATTCACTACATCAGCCCATTCCGAACAATCTTTTACTGATTTGATCTCGCTTGGCAAAGTTCCATCCGCAATAAGCTTAGCGAACAACTCAGCCTCACTCATGACTTGATGTATATCACTGACACAGGCACTTATGATTTGGTACATCACAGCGTCGCTATATGGCCGAATCGGATCATCACTATCGGCAAGATACACGGGAAGGGTATAGACCTCAGGAACCACACTTGTGCCCAGTAGGATCTCGAAAACGCGTGTGAAAGCGCGAAAGAACGCTGCCTTGTACCGACTCTTCTTATCGAGCAGACGGAGGCTGTTTCGCCATTCACACAGGAGCATGAAACTTAAATCTTTGCTCGATTCAAGCTGCACTTGTTTGTGACGGCAGTACGCGAAAAACTCCCCAATGGCCCACCGGCTCTGGCTCGCCATGCCTATGCTCCACTGGTTGTTAATGCACATAGTTTTCAAAGCACGAGCAAGTGCATCAACAGCCCAAGGAAAGTCTTTATTGAATTCTGAATAAAAAAAACGACAGGGTGACGTAGCTAACCAGTGCAACTCTTGCGTTGTAGCGTCAGCCACATCCACCGTGAGTCTGAGGGTCTTACCTTTAGCCTTGCCATTTTTGGCAGTCCATTGCCATGTGACTGAATGCGGATAGAGGCCATCCTCGTCCCTGTGATCCATGTGGTGGACTTTTTCGGCCTGACGGAGCGCATCCTCTACGTCGTGCTTGATTCGCTTGCGTCCCATTCCTCAGGCCCTCCCAAACCTATGGTCAACAGAGTAGTTGATATAAGTTTATGAGCCAGGGCGCCAAACCCGGCCATGGCGGCATATTGCCCAAACACAAGGTCACCCAGGAAATTGCCGAAACCCGTGGCGTGCTGATGGGCGAGGATTGCATCTCACCGTCGCGCCACAGCGCCTTCTCGACACCGATCGAAATGATGCAGTTCATCGCCCAATTGCGTGAACTGTCCGGCGGCAAGCCAGTGGGGTTCAAGTTCTGCCTCGGCCACCCGTGGGAATTCATGGGCATCGCCAAGGCCATGCTGGAAACCGGCATCCTGCCCGACTTCATCGTCGTCGATGGCAAGGAAGGCGGCACCGGCGCAGCGCCCGTGGAGTTCACCGACCATATCGGCGTGCCACTGCGTGAAGGCCTGCTGTTCGTGCACAACACCCTGGTCGGCCTGAACCTGCGCGACAAGATCAAGCTGGGCGCCAGCGGCAAGATTGTCAGCGCCTTCGACATCGCCAGCGTGCTGGCCATTGGCGCCGACTGGGCCAACTCGGCACGCGGCTTCATGTTCGCCATCGGCTGCATCCAGTCGCAAAGCTGCCACACCAACAAATGCCCGACCGGCGTGGCCACGCAAGATCCGCTGCGCCAGCGCGCGCTGGTGGTGCCCGACAAAGCCCAGCGGGTGCTGAACTTCCATCACAACACGTTGCGTGCCTTGGCAGAAATGCTGGCGGCGGCAGGCCTGGAGCATCCGGCACAACTGGAGGCCAAGCACCTGGTGCGGCGCATTTCGGCCACCGAAATCAAGCTGTTCTCGCAGATGCATGTGTTCTTGAAGCCAGGTGAGCTGCTGACCGGCGAGGTGAACGGCCAGTTCTATTCGCGGATGTGGCAACTGGCCCGGGCGGACAGTTTCGAGCCGCACAGCGAAGTGGCGGCCTGAGAGAACGCTGGGGCCGCAAGGCGGCCCCACGTCAGGTCAGGAGGCTGTACTCGTCACACCTTGTGCGTCTTTCGGCGCCAGGCGGAACGTGTAATACAGCACTGTCAGCAGCACCAGGAACGCCGGGCCGATGTACAGGGCCACACGCGTATCCTCGAAGTACGCCATCAGCCCCACCACCAGCACCAGGAAAGCCAGTGCCAGATACGAGCTCAGCGGCCACAGCCACATGCGGTACTTCAGTGCCTTGCGCTCGGCCGTGGTAAGGCCGGCACGGAACTTCAGCTGCGCCAGCAAGATCATCACCCAGGTCCAGATCGCACCGAAGGTGGCGATCGAGGTCACCCAGACGAAGACCTTTTCTGGCACCAGGTAGTTGGCCAGCACGCCCAGCAGCAACGCGCCGATCGACAGCAGCAGCGCATTGCGTGGCACGCCGTTCTTCGAGGTGCGGGCGAAGGCCGCCGGCGCCTGGCCGTTCTGTGCCAGGCTATAGAGCATGCGCCCGGTGCTGAAGATGCCGCCGTTGCACGATGACAGCGCCGCCGTGATGACCACGAAGTTGATGATGCCGGCGGCGGTCTTGATGCCGAGGCGCTCGAAGGTCATGACGAACGGGCTGCCCTGGCTACCGATTTCGTTCCACGGGTAAATCGACAGGATCACGAACAACGCGCCGACGTAGAACAGCAGGATGCGCCAGAACACCGAGCCGATGGCCTGCGGAATGGTCTTTTGCGGGTTGCGTGCTTCACCTGCGGTGAGGCCGATCATTTCCACACCCAGATAGGCGAACATCACCATCTGCAGCGACATCAGCACGCCGGTCACACCATTGGGCATGAAACCGCCGTTGCTCCATAGGTTGGAGATCCCCACTGCCACACCGTCATTGCCAAAGCCGAAGGCAATGATGCCGATGCCGCCAAGCACCATGGCGATGATGGTGACGATCTTGATCAGCGCGAACCAGAACTCGAACTCACCAAAAGCCTTCACCGCCACCAGGTTGACCGCGCCCATGCTGCCCAGCGCCGCCAGGGCCCAGATCCAGCGCGGAACGTCGGGGAACCAGATGCCCATGTAGATGGCCACTGCCGTGATTTCGGCAACACAGGTCACCAGCCACAGG
Source organism: Pseudomonas sp. yb_2 (assembly GCF_043103905.1). Classification (NCBI taxonomy): domain Bacteria; kingdom Pseudomonadati; phylum Pseudomonadota; class Gammaproteobacteria; order Pseudomonadales; family Pseudomonadaceae; genus Pseudomonas; species Pseudomonas sp. yb_2. Next base: position 61,784 of record NZ_JBICKH010000006.1, read on the forward strand.
AACCAGTAGTTCCAGCCGGTCAGGAAGCCCGCCAATGGGCCGAGGTAATCCTGGGCATAACGGCTGAACGAGCCGGCGACAGGGTTGTGCACGGCCATTTCACCAAGGGCGCGCATGATCACCAGAATGGCCAGGCCGCCGATGATGTAGGACAACATGATGGCCGGGCCAGCCATTTCGATCGCCTTGGCCGAACCGAGGAAAAGACCGACACCGATACAGGCGCCCAGCGCCATCAGGCGGATGTGCCGTTCGCCCAGTTCACGCTTGAGCGGGCCGCCTTCAGTGGCCTGGCCGTGGGCAGAGTGGTTGCCGACTGGCATAGCAATACAACCTCATTTTGTTATTGGATTTGACCTTCGTGCCGCCGCGACCAAGCCGATAGGCGTGGCATTGGCTTGCCAGGCTGGCCTTGTGGACCGGCCCGTGTGCCGGAGTAGAGCGCCCGGCAAGGCGAAGGGGGCGAGCAGTATAGGAAGACCGTTGTAGGAGTTTTCACTGTATATATGCAGAAATTTGGCTAGAACTCTGGGGCCGCCACACGCCCCAAAAATCGCCGGGGCACCATAGCAACATCGTCCGTTGAAGGAACCCACACCAAAGCCGCATAGCCCCACATGACTTTTTCCTTCTTCTTACAAATTTTTCACCCTATCCACTCAACGTCTAAGCTTCAGACAAGCAAGACGAAAATACTTGGCCGGATAGAAGATTATGGGCGCACTGTGGCAATCGGAACCAAGCAGAACGGAAGCACCCGAGATACCTCCGGCCGAGACGCCACAACCCAAGTCCCCCCGTCAGCGTCGGCTATGGTGGCGGCTGATCATCCTCATCCTGCTGGTGGCGCTGGTTGCCATCGGTGTTGCCGCGTATGACGAATTCCGTACCTCTGAACTGCAATCGCGCGAGTTCAGCAAACTGGCCAGTACACTGACCTATTCGCTGCAACCCGGTCCCAGCGATGCCATCATCTACCCCGGTGACGGGCCGTTCGACAAACGCCTGGGCTATAGCGCCCTGGGTGAATTCCTGCCACGCCTGCTCAAGCGCGACTACCTCATCAGCGAACAGGTGAAGTTCTCACCCGCATTGATGAACTACGTCGATCATGGGCTGTTCGCCCCCTATATCGAGAAAATCCAGGCCGGCCTGTCGATCACCGACTGCCGCGGCGACACGCTGTACCAGTACAACTACCCCCAGCACCTGTACCCGGACTTTGCAGCGATCCCTCCCGTGATGGTCAACAGCTTGCTGTTCATCGAAAACCGCGACCTGCTGGATACCCAGGACCCACGTAACAACCCGGCAGTGGACTGGCCACGCTTTGCCAAGGCCGCCTACAGCCAGGTCGCCAAGTACCTGGCCCTGCCCGGCCAGTCTGCCGGCGGCAGCACCCTGGCCACACAGCTGGAGAAATATCGCCACTCACCCGACGGCCTGACGGTGTCGGGCGCGGAGAAGATCCGGCAGATGATTTCTGCCAGCGTGCGTGCCTACCAGGGCGGCCCCGACACCACCGAGGCACGCCAGCGCATCGTGCGCGACTACCTCAACAGCGTACCGCTGTCGGCTGTGCCTGGGCATGGCGAGGTGCATGGCATGGCCGAGGGCCTGCGGGTGTGGTACGGCGCCGACTTCGACCAGGTCAACCAGGCCCTGAACGCCACCGCCACCGACCCCCAGAGCATGGCCGCACGTGGCCTGGCCCTGCGCCAGGTGCTGTCGCTGATGATTGCCCAACGCCGCCCCTCGCATTACTTGTCCAAGGGCCGGGTCGAGCTGGCCGAACTGACCGACGCGCACATCCGCGTGCTCGCCGCCAACAAGGTCATCGATCAGCCACTGGCCGATGCCGCGCTGGCCAGCAAGGCGGTGTACCGCGACTGGGTCGCGCAGCCGACCATCGTACCGATCATCACCAACAAGGGCATCAGCCTGGCGCGCAACCGCCTGTCGGCCATGCTCAATCGCCCGCTGTACGACCTCGACCGCCTCGACCTGTCAGCCACCAGTACCTTGCAGGCCGACCTGCAGCTGCAGGTTAGCCAGTACCTGAAAAACCTTGCCGACCCGGAGTTTGCCGCACAGATAGGCCTGATCGGCGAGCGGCTGCTCACTGCCAAGACCACCGACCAGGTGAGCTACAGCTTCACCCTGTTCGAACGCACCGCCGATGGCTCGCGGGTACGGGTGCAGACCGACAGCACCAACCAGCCCTTCGACATCAACGAAGGCAGCAAGCTGGAGCTGGGCTCAACTGCCAAGCTGCGGGTACTGACCACCTACCTTGAAATTATCGCCGAGCTGCACGACAAGTACGCTGGCAAACCTGCCGCCGAGCTGAAGAAGGTCGAAGTGGCCGAACTCGACCGCATCACGCAATGGTCGCTGGAATGGCTGGCGCAGAACAGCAAGAACCAGAGCCTTGACGCCATGCTCGACGCCGCGCTCGAGCGCAAGTATTCGGCCAACACCGGTGAAGCGTTTTTCACCGGTGGCGGGATGCATGTGTTCAACAACTTCCGCAAGGAAGACAACAACCGCAACCCGACACTCAAGGATGCACTGCGCGAGTCGATCAACCTGCCGTTCATCCGGCTGATGCGCGACCTGGTGCGCTACGTGACTTACCAGCAGCCGTACAACCGCGTGCCGCTGCTCAAGGACGATGCCGACCCGCGCCGCCAGGAGTACCTTGCGCGCTTTGCCGACAAGGAAGGCACCAACTACCTGATGCGCTTCTGGAAGAAGTACCAGCGTAAAACCTCGCAACAACGCCTGGACACCTTCCTCGACAGCATGCGCGTGACCCCACAGCGGTTGGCGGCGGTACACCGCTACCTGTTCCCAGAGGCAGGCCAGGAAACCTTCAACGCGTTCGTGCGTGCCCACCTCAAGGGCGACAAGGCCGTGTTGGGCAAACTGACCGATGGCCGTCTGTCAGAGATGTACGCAGCTTACGGCCCCGGCAAGTACGACCTGCCCGACCAGGGTTACATCGCCAAGGTCCACCCGCTGGACCTGTGGCTGCTTGGCTACCTGCTGAAGAACCCAAGCTCGACACTGACCGAGATGATCAACGCCAGTCGTTTCGAACGCCAGGAGGTATACGGCTGGCTGTTCAAGAGCCGCCACCAGGGCGCCCGTGACAGCCGCATCCGCACCATGGTCGAAATCGAAGCCTTCCTCGATATCCACCAACGCTGGAAACGCGTGGGCTATCCATTCGACCACCTGGTGCCCTCATTGGCCACCGCCATCGGCAGCTCCGGCGACCGCCCCGCTGCCCTCTCCGAACTGGTCGGGATCATCCAGAACGACGGTGTTCGCCTGCCGACCCTGCGCATCGACACCCTGCATTTCGCAGCCAACACACCCTACGAGACCAAGCTGATCACAGACCCTGACCGGGGCGTGCGAATTCTGCCAGTCGAAGTGGCGCGTGCACTCAAAGGCGCCATGTCGCAAGTGGTCGATGCAGGTACCGCGCGGCGTATTTCCGGCAGCTTCAAGCTGCAGGACGGCACCCCACTGGTGATGGGCGGCAAGACCGGTACCGGCGACAACCGAATCGAGAGCTTTGGCGCCGGCGGCCGGCTGATCGGCTCGCGCTCGCTAAACCGCACCGCCACCTTCGTGTTCTTCCTCGGCGACAACCATTTCGGCACGCTGACCGCCTTCGTGCCGGGTCGCACGGCAGAAGCGTTCAAATTTACTTCGGCGCTGCCAGTGCAGGTGCTCAAGGGCATGGCACCGATCCTCATGCCATACCTGCAGCCTGGCAATCCGAATGAGTGCAAGCCGCCACAGGTTGCCCTGCACTCACCACCACCGACAGGGAACACATCGACGCAGTAGATGATAATCATCAGCATTGAAGGGCTTGTCTTTAGATATATCTTGAGTAATATCTTAAGATATATCGCAAACGACGGAGCCCTATCCTTATGCGCGAACATCCCCCTCATGATCCCTTCGAGCGGCGCCCCGCCCGTGGCGAGCGCGGCCCGCGTGTCTTCGCCCCGGGTGACCTCAAGCTGCTGATGCTGGACTTGCTGGCCGAGCAGCCCGGCCACGGTTACGACCTGATCCGCCAGATCGAAAATCTGTTCGACGGCAGCTACAGCCCAAGCCCTGGGGTGATCTACCCCACGCTGAACTTCCTCGAAGAGGCCGAACTGATCAGCGGCCAGGTACAAGGCAGCAAACGCCTCTACGCCATCACCGATGCCGGCCGCAGCGCCTTGGTGGATCAGGCAGTAGCCCTGGATGGCGTGCGCATGCGCATCGAGGTCAGCAAACGCGCCCTGCGCGGCCACGACCGCCCACCAGAGATTCATGAAGCGGTCGGCAACCTGCGCCATGCACTGCACATGCACAGCGGCCGCTGGACAGTGGAAGAAATCGAACGGGTCCGTGACCTGCTCAACCATACCGCCAAGGCCATCGCCTCCGGGCCCACCGAACCTTTCAGGGAGACGCCCCATGAGTGACACCATTCACCGCGTAAACCACGAGATCCGCCAGCGCCGTCTGCAGGTGCTGCGGGTCATCGAGCTGACCCCGCGCATGCGCCGCATCACCCTGGGGGGTGCCGAGCTGCAAGGCTTTACCAGCATGGGCAGCGACGACCATATCAAGCTGCTGTTCGCCGAAACGCCGGAGCAACAACAGGCCATCGAGGCCCGTAATCTGGGCAAGGACGGTGGCGCGCGGCCCACCATGCGCGAGTACACACCACGGCGCATCGACCTGGTGGCACATGAGCTGGACATCGACTTCGTGCTGCACGGCGACGGCCCTGCCTCTACCTGGGCCGCGCAAGCCGCGCCTGGGCAAACCCTGGACATCGCAGGGCCACGGGCCTCGCTGGTGGTGCCGGATATTTTCGACAGCTACCTGCTGATCGGTGATGAAACTGCCATCCCGGCCATTGGCCGTCGGCTGGAGGAGTTGCCAGCGGGCCGCCAGGTGCTGGCAGTGATCCAGATCGAAGACGAGCACGAGCGCCAGCCTCTGCCAAGCAAGGCGCAGGTGGAAGTGATCTGGGTACGTCGCCAAGAGGAAGACTTGTTGGAACTGGTGCGTAACCTGAGCTTGCCGCAAGGCCGGCTGTATGCCTGGGTGGCGCTGGAAAAAGCCCTGACTCGCCAGGCCAAGGCGTTGTTGCTGGAGAAAGGGGTGCCGGAAGATGCGCTAAAAGCTGCAGCCTACTGGCGGGCCAACGGGACTGCGGACGACGAGTGATCGTGATTGCCTGATCTGCCGTCTTCGCCGGTGCCACGCAAAGCGCAGCCTGCTTCGCGGTTTAAACCATTTGATAAGACCAAGCGGTTCAGCCCCAAGCACCTCAGAAAAGCTCGACCGCCAACAGCCTATCTACAGGGGGCCGCGCCACGTTGTTGCTTACCAACGAAGGTCTCGCTGCCCCGCCAGGGCCTGCGGTCCAAGCCATTGAGCCCCACGCAACAATGGCGTCAGCTGCGCTTCAGGCTGCAGCTGGAACACCACCTGCGCCTGGCGTCCTGGCAGGTCGGCATCCACGGTCAGTTGATGTTGCCCTTGCTGCGCCAACTGCCCGCGCAGGTGCCAGCCACTGCGGCAATCCATTTCCAGCCAGCCGTGCCCAAGGCCCAGGGACCAAGGGTCGCTGAGGGCTAGGTCGGTTACGATCACGCGGCCTTCACTGGCCTGGCATTGGCGCCCTGCCCCCTGCATCCTCAACACACCCTGCCACTGGCCGGCCAGGCGGTAATCCGTCGAGACCGTCGCCAAAGCCCCCTTGGCTGATGCCTCCAGCCGCCAATGCCAAGGCCAGCCTTCTGCACGCAACTGCCAGGCCTGGCCCTGGAACCCCACTTGCGCATTAGCCTGCAAGCGCCAGGGCTGCAGCGTCCAGCGCAAAGGCCCGACCGGCCCCCATTGTTGTGCCTGCCCTTGCCAGAGGCTTCCACCAACATCGCGTACCGGCAGGCCGAACGCACGCACCACCCAATTGGCCGGAAGCTCGATAAACAGCGTGAGCACGAATACCAGTGGCACCCAGGCCATTGCTGCACTGCGGCTCATGGCTGCACCACCAGGTCGAATCGCAAAGCCTTGCCCTGCTGCTCCAGCCCCCATTGCAACGGCAATGCGCCTTCTGCACGCAGGCTCTGCACCCAGCCTTGCAGCATGCGCTCATCGGCCACCTGCCCACGCAGTTGCCAGGCCTTGCCTTGCGTATCGACTTCAATCAGTTCGACCCCACGGGCCTGGGCCGACTGACGTAGCCGCTCCAGGTTCAAACCGGGCCCGCCTTGGAGGCTGGCCGCCTGTTCGGCCAGCACACGCCACTGGCCAAGCACGCGCCATTGCGCAATGCCTTCGCGCAGGGCCAGGAAGGCCAGCAGCAGGGCGATCAGTCCCCAGGCGAACGTGATGCGATGACGCTGCAGCCAGTCACGGTTCATGAGGCTGCTCCCAGGTCGAAGATCACTTGGCCATCTTGAACCTGCACTGTGGCGCCAGCGGCAGCCGCCATATCAGGCCATGGCGGCGCACTGCCCTCGCCCTCCAGGCGCAGGTGCCAACGCTGACCATCGAAGCGCACCGCTTGCAGGCGCAAGCCGGGGTTGTCACGCAGCCAGGTCTGCAAGCGAGCCTGCAGGTCGTCGAGCTGACGTGTACGCAGTTGCTGCTGCAGTACGCTCTCGCGCAGGCGCTTGAGGGCCTGTGCCGCGTGCCGAGGGCTGGCCTGCTCGCCGGTCACGGCAATGACCTGGCTACGCCAGAGTTGTGCCTGACGCCATTGCTGGCTCAACCACAGGCCACCCCAAACGGTGGCCAGCACCAGGCAAGCTGCCAGCAGCCGCTGCTGCTGGCGGGACGCCGCCGGCAACGAGCGCACCTTGCGGGCGCGGTCGAACAGGCCGGGCAGTGTGTCGAGCGGCGCAAATACGGTTGGCCAATTGCCGCTCAGCAACGTCTTGTGCAGCCCTGCCCACGGTGGCTGCGGCACGCCACCCAAGGCATCAGGCCACGCCAGCCAGTGCTCCTGTCCATCTTCGGCCAAGCCTTTGTAGAGCGACATGCCGGGGGTGCGTTGCCATTGCCAGGCGCATCCTGGCTCGGGTGGTGGCAGCAGCTGCAGCTCCGCCCAGCAACGTACCGTCTGCAAGCCCCATTCGGCGCATTGGCCACGCCAGTCATCCAGCTGCTGACGCGCCACTACCAGCAGACGAAGGTACCCCGGTTCACGGGCCAGGCAAGCACAGGCCACCTCATGCGGGGCCTGCAGCAAGCGATCCTCAAGCAGCAAAGGCCACTCTTCGCGCTTGAGCCCGGGCGGGGCCGGCACGCGAAAATGGCTGCACGCCTCGGCAGGCAGAATCAGCGCAACATGGGCCTGCGGGTTGGCCGGTGGCTCGCCCTGCCCCTCGCTTTGCAAAATACCGTCCTGAACCAGTGCCCAGTGCCAGACAGCACCCGGGCGCAGCAGCAGCCACGCCTGGGCCGGCATACGCCGCCGCCATTCAAGTTTCATGAGCGCCCCCATGGAAGGGCGAAGGTGCAGACATAGGTGGCTCCATCACGCAGCAGTTCCAGACGCACACCACGACCTGGGTGCACCGGTTGGTCAGAAGGCCAGGCCAGCCAGCGGCCGCCCTGGTAGTACAGAACGTTCATGGCGCTGACCTGGTCGAGTCGTTCGCGCTGTACCCAGCGCGGGGCGACAGCGGCGTACAAGTCCGCCGAGCTTTCCAGCAGCAGGCGTTGCTCGCGGGCCTCGAACCGCAGGCGCTGGCGTTGCAGGCGCGAGCCACCTTCGGCTGCCGGCAGGCCGGTGCTGGCGACCCACAGCAACTGGTTGCTGGCGGGCTGCCAGTCCAGCCAACGGCTGGCCAGCGGCAGACGCTGGTCGTAGACACGGCGCAGCACCGGGCTGTCGAAGCGCCGCTCCAGGGCCAGGCAAAAGTCCAGCACCGAGGTTTGCCGAGTGGTGTCCTGCAGGCGTTCGCGCACCTTCAGCCAGCCATTGACCAGCGCGGCGAGCATGATGCCAAGAACGGCAGTCAGGGCCACGGCGACCATCAGTTCGATCAGGGTCAGGCCGGTTTGGCGGTGTTTCATGGGTGCTCCAGAAACACGGTGTACTGGCCCAGTGGCAGGCGCTGGTCGCGGTCGGCGAACAATTGCAGTTCGCCACGGCGCAGGTCTCGCACGCCGGTGCGGCGCAGTTGCAATTGCCAGTGACACAGTTGGCCACCTTGGCCGAGCTCGCCAGCTACCTGGTTTTCGGCGGGCCAGTACTGCTCGACGGCAAAGCGGGCTTGCAGCTCACGCGCGCACAACAGGCCAAGGCGGTGCTGTTGCAGGTTGTCCTGCACTGCCAGCCGCTGGCGCAGTACCTGGCTGGTGATCACCGCCAGCACAGCAGCGATTGCCAGGGCTACGGTCACCTCCAGCAGAGTGAAACCACGCTGTGCTTGCTTCATGGCACTAACCACATGCCATCGGTGCGGCTCCAGGCCCATTGCTGACTGCCATCGGCCCAGCGCCAGCGCACGCTACCCGCCTGCGCCCAGCCATGCGGCGTGAACAGTACGCGCGGTTGCGGGCTGGCCGGCCAGTCCGGGTGCAGGCCCTTGGGCCAGTCGCCGAGCGGGACCGCTTCGACCACCCAGGCATTGCCCTCGCGGCGGACGAACTCCGGTCGCTGGCCATTCCAGCGCAACCCGCGCAGTTGCCCCGCATGCCGGGCCAGTGCGGCCTGGCCGCGGACCTCGACCGCCAGCCGTTGCAGGGCCTGCTCGACACTGGCCTGGCCGTTGCCAAGGCCGGCCACCGCCAGCCCGGTCATCAGCCCGGCGATAGCCAACACCACCAGCAGCTCGATCAGGCTGAAGCCACGCTGACCGCGCACCGGTTACAGCGCCCAGTTACCCAGGTCGGCATCCTGGCCTTCGCCGCCCGGCAGGCCATCGGCGCCCAGCGAGTACACATCGACCCGGCCATGTTCACCGGGCATGCGGTACTGATAAGGGGTGCCCCACGGGTCTTCCGGCAGGCGACGCACGTAGCCATCACTGCGCCAGGCCCGAGGCAGCGGCTCCTGAGCCGGCTTTTTCACCAGCGCGGCCAGGCCCTGTTCGTTGCTGGGGAAGCGCAGGTTGTCCAGGCGATACATGTCCAGCGCCTGCTCCAGGGTGGCCAGGTCGGCCATCACCTTCTGCTTCATGGCCTTGTCCTGGTTGCCCAGCACGCTGGGCGCTACCACGGCAATCAGCAGGCCGATGATAAAGATCACCACCATGATTTCCATGAGGGTGAAACCGCGTTGGCGGTTACGTCGATGCTGCATGGCAATACTCCTCGTCGTCACAATTGCAGGCCCTGGTTGAGTTGCATGATCGGCAGCAGCACCGCCAGCACGATGAACAGCACCACGGCGCCCATCACCAGGATCATCAGGGGTTCGAACAGCGCCATGGCGGTATCGACCTGGCGGGCAAAGCCGCGCTCCTGGTCGTCGGCCACGCGCTCGAGCATGTCCGCCAGGGTGCCGCTGGCCTCGCCGCTGCCAACCATGTTCACCAGCAGCGGCGGGAATTGCTGGCTGGCATCCAGCGCACGGTGCAGGCTGGTGCCGCCCTGCACGTGCTGGCGCACCTGCTCCATGGCCAGGCGGATACGCCGGTTGCCGATGGTTTCGGTGGCCACTTGCAAGGCTTCGAGCAGGGCCACGCCACTGCCACAGAGAATCGCCAGGCTGCGCGCCAGACGCGCGCTTTCCAGCACCTGCAGCAGGTTGCCAATACGCGGCAGGCGCAGCAGCAGCTGGTCGCGACGCAGGCACCAGTGCGGTTTGCGCAACAACCAGCCAGCCAGCCCCCCGAGCAACAGCGCCACCCCTAACAACCAGGGCCCGGCGTGCACCAGCCCCTGGCTCAGGCCGATCAGCAACGAGGTGATCAGCGGCAGGCTTTGCCCGGCATGGGCGAATTGCTCGGTGAGTTTGGGCACGACGAACGTCATCAGGCCAATCACCACGGCCAGCGACACACCCATCAGCACAGCGGGGTAGATCAGCGCTGTGCGGGCCTTGTGTTGCTGGCGTTGCACCTGCTCCAGGTGGTCGGCCAAGCGGGTCAGCACCTGGGCCAGGTGCCCGGAACGTTCGCCGGCCTCGACCAGCGCGCAGTACAAGCCAGTGAACGGTGCGCCCTGCCGGGCCAGGCTGCGGGCCAGGCCCAGGCCTTCGGCGAGTGAGCCGCGCAAGGCCACCAGCACACTGTGCAGGGCAGGCTGACGCAGTTGCCGTTCAAGGGTGGCAAGGGCATCGACCAAGGGAATGCCGGCCCCGGTCAAGGTGGCCAGCTGACGGGTCAGCTCACACAGCTGGGCGCGGCTCAGGCGCTGGCGTCGGGGTTGTCGGCTGCCGGCGTCATGACGCTGCAACTGGCGGGCGAACAGGCCCTGCTCGCGCAACAGCTGGCGGGCGTGGCGTTCACTGTCAGCCTGCAGGCTGGCCTTGTGCGATTTGCCGGCGAGGTCAACGGCCTGGTAGAGATAGGTCGGCATGCCTTAGCCCTGCACCACGCGCAGCACTTCGGCCAGGCTGGTCTCACCGCGAGCCAGGCAATCGCTGGCCATCGCCACCAGGCTTTGGCGCCGGTCAGCCAGATAGTCCTGCATGGCCAGCTCACTGGCGCCGTCGTACAACAGGCCGATGAGCCCAGCGTCCAGCTCGATGAATTCGTACAACCCCAGTCGCCCGATATAACCGCTGCCCTGGCACTGCTCGCAACCCACGGCGTGATAAGAGCAGCCCAACGCCGCAAGCTCAGGCCATAGCTCGCGCTCGGCAGCCTGTAGCGGGTGCGCCACGGCACAGCTGCACAAACGCCGCACCAGGCGCTGGGCCAGGACGCCGCGCAGGCACGAGGCGATCAGGAAGGGCTCGATGCCCATGTCGCGCAGGCGGGTCACTGCGCCTACCGCACTGTTGGTGTGCAAGGTCGACAGCACCAGGTGGCCGGTGAGGCTGGCCTGCACGGCGATCTGCGCAGTCTCCTGATCGCGGATTTCGCCGAGCATGATCACGTCAGGGTCCTGACGCAGGATGGCGCGCAGGCCACTGGCAAACGTCAGCCCGGCACGCGGGTTGATGGCGGTTTGGCCAATGCCGGCGATGGCGTACTCCACCGGGTCCTCGACGGTGAGGATGTTGCGGCTGCCATCGTTGAGGCTGTTCAGGCTGGCGTACAAGGTCGTGGTCTTGCCCGAACCGGTCGGCCCGGTGGACAGCACAATGCCGTTGGGCCGCGCCAGGCAACTGCGCAGGCCCTGCAATACCGCTGCCGGCATGCCCAGGTTATCCAGCGCCAGCAGGCTGGCCTGCTTGTCGAGCACGCGCATCACCACCCGCTCGCCGTGGATGCCGGGCAAGGTCGAGACTCGTACGTCCACTTCGCGCCCCGCCGCGCGCAAGGTGATGCGGCCGTCCTGGGGCTGACGCTTTTCCGCAATGTCCAGGCGGGCCATGACCTTGATCCGTGATACCAGCATGGCCGACAACGCACGTGGAGGACGCAGCACCTCACGCAGGTGGCCATCGACCCGCAGACGCACCACCAGGCTCTGCTCGAAGGTCTCGATATGGATATCCGAGGCGCGCAGCCGCAGCGCCTGGCCGAACAGGCCGTTGATCAGGCGGATCACCGGGGCTTCGTCGTCGCTTTCAAGCAGGTCTTCGATGCGCGGCATCTCGCTCATCAGGCTATCCAGGTCGACCTGGTCGCCGATGCCTTCGATCAACGCTTCGGTGGCGGCATCGCCGGCCTGGTACAGCTGGCCAAGGCGCTCGTCGAACAGCGCAGGTTCCAGGTATTCGAGCAGGCTTGGCTGGCCATGCACACGCAGCAACTCCTGCAACTGGGCATTGTCGGCGTCGGGCCGCAGCCATAGCTGCCAGCCCTGCTCTGCCGGAGCCATGGCCACTCCGCTCTGCCGTGCCTGGCGATAGGGCAGCATCACCAGTCACCGCCTTCCAGGCGTGCGCGGCTGGCGGGGAATACCTGCAACAGCCGCGTGCCCTCTGCAAGGTCCGGCAACTGCAGCGGTGTGGTCTGCTGCAAGGTGCGGTACTTGTCTTCACTGAGGCCCGCCAGGCTCGGCCCGTCGCGCAGGATACGCGGGCGGATGAACACCATCAGGTTCTGCTTGGTATTGCGGGTGGCATCGGAGCGGAACAACCGGCCAAGATAAGGAATGTCGCCGAGCAGTGGCACACGCTGGTCGCTGGTACTCAACTCGTCGCTGATCAGCCCGCCAAGTATCACCAGGCCGTTGTCCTCGACCATGACCTTGGTCTTGATCTCGCGCTTGTTGGTGATCACGTCGCTGGCCGAGCTGGTGTCGGCAATCGACGACACCTCCTGGACGATGTCCAGGCGCACGCTGTTGTCGATATTGATCTGCGGCTTGATGCGCAGCTTCACCCCGACTTCCTTGCGCTCGATGGTCTGGTACGGGTTGGCGTTGTTCTGCGTCACGGAGCCGGTGACGAAGGGCACCTCCTGGCCGACCAAAATCGACGCTTCGGCGTTGTCCAGGGTCAGCAAGGTGGGCGTGGACAGCAGGTTGAAGCCGCTCTTGCCCTTCAGCGCGTTGACCAGCATGGCGAAGTTGAAGCCACCGCCGAAATGGCCGATGCCCGCCGTGGCACCGGTGGTGGTGGACAACAGATCGCCCAGGGCCTCGTTGTCGCCACTGGCGGCGGCGCCGGCGATGCTGGCGATATTCACCCCGTTACTGCCGAAGTTGACGATACCGGCGCCGAACTTCTCGTCGGCGAACAGCCACTGCACGCCCAGCTCCTGGGCGCTGCTGTCGGACACCTCGGCGATGATCGCTTCGACCACCACCTGGGCACGGCGAATATCCAGTTGCTCGACAATGGCCCGGTACGCCGCCAGCTCGCTGTCGGGGCCGACCATGACCACGGCATTGGTACCTTCTTCGTATTCCAGGCGGATGCCCGAGCCACCGGCGGCTGGCACCACCGGCCGGTCCTTGCCCTCTGCCTCACCCGCGCCTTCAACCGGCACCGCCCCTTCCTGGCTGAGCCCTCGCAGCACCTTGACCACTTCGCCGGCATTGGCATGGCGCAAGTAGATCACCTGGGTGCTGCCGCTGCCCGGTGCCTCTTGAGGGCGGTCGAGCTGGCGCAGCAGGCTGGCGATGCGTTCGAGGTTGCTGCGCCAGTCAGTCACCACCAACTGGTGCGCCGCCGGGTACGGTGTAATAACCCCAACCCGCGGGTCGATCAGCGGTTTGAGGATGCCCAGTACCTGTTCGCTGGCGGCGTTGCGCACGCTGAATACGCGGGTGGCCACGCTGTCGCTGCCCTCGCCCTGCTGCCCGCCCGCCTCCACTGGCACCGGCTCCAGGCGCGCGGCCTGGTCGGGCACGATTTTCACGCTGCCGTTGGGCAGGTCGACGGTGGCATAGCCCTGGGCGCGCAGTTGGGCCAGGAAGATGTCGTAGATGGCGTCGGCGTCGTGCAGGTCGACGGTGCGCACGGTGACCTTGCCCTTGACCCGGGGGTCGACGATGAAGGTGGTGCCGGTGATGCGCGACACGCTGTCGATGAACTCGCCGAGTTCGGTATCGACGAAATTCACTTCGTACATCGGCGTACCGTTGTCATCGAACACCGGCTCTTGGGCATAGGCCATGGACAAGGCCAGGCTCAGCGCAGCCGCCATGCAGTATCTAACAGGCATCGTTCATCCTTGCCGCTTGAAGCCGGTCACGGCGGGGCGTGGCGGCCAGGGCAGGCGCTCACGCCGCCCCTGGTTGTTGAAAATCAGGCCATCGCTGTCGATGTCCTGCAGCACGATCCCTGGCGCCAGGCGCTGACCGCGGGCCAGGGTGCGCACTTGCTCGCCGTAGCGCAGCACCACCACACTGGCGGCCAATGGCTGGGCCTTGAGGCCGCCGAGGTATTGCAGCGGCAGACGAGTGATGGTGATGGCGCCGTCGTCGGGCGGCGCCTGCCAGTGACCAACCATCAGCCCGGGCAGCGGGCTGTCGGCCACCGCAGGCGCCGTGGCCGGGTGTGGCTGCCGGCTCAACTGCAGCACACACTGCGCAGAAAGCCAGCCGGCCAGGGTCAGGCCAGCACCGGTGAGCAGACGCGAGGTGAGCATCACGAGGCCAATTGCCGTGGGTGCCAGCCTGGGTGCCCCTGCACGTAACGCACTTCGGGCAGTTGCAGCGGCGCCAGTTGCCAATCCTCAGGCTGGCGGGCGAGCCAGGCCTCGACCCGCTGCCACAGTGGCTCGCCGGCCTGGCTTTCGAACTGCAGGCCAAAGGTGCGGCACAGGCCCTGCACCGGCTCCAACCCCGTGATGCGCTTGCCTTGCGGGCTGTAGCTGACGCTCCAGGCCTGGCCCTGCCAGCGCGGCAGGTCCTGGCTGTTGTCCAGCAGCAGCGGGTCACCGAACAATTGCTCAGCGGCGTTTTCCAGCACTTGCTCAACCTGCCGGGCCGGTGCCTCGACCACTGGCGCGGGGTAGCCTCCGGTAAGGCTGATCAGATGTTCGCGGGTAATGGCCGCCCCCGCTGCCAGCGGGTAGTCATAACGCAAGCCCGGCAGCAACACGGGCATGCTGCTATCGTCGGCCAAGGCTTGATGCAGCAGGCAGTCCCAGCTACCGCCACGGGTATCGCGGCGCCACAAGGCCTGGGGCGCGCGGGCCAGCGGCTGGTCGAGCCAGGCCGCGTGGCCGGCCCGTTGCTGGCGCAGTTGCGCCTGCAATTGCGCGACACGCAGCTGCGCGGCAGGCGCCAGTTGCTGTTCAAAGGCCGGGAAAAAACGCCCGTCGAACTGCCACTGGCCGGCCACACGCTGGCAGCGCAGGCGGAAGGCACCGCTGCCCCGGCAGCCGGCAAACAGCACCGGCACGCGCCGACCGCTGGCCTGGGTGGCCTCGACCGGTGCGGGCCACAGGTCCTGACCACGGGCGCACAACAGCACGTCGATTTGCGGCACCCGTTCAGCCAGCCACAGGCCGGGGCCCGTGCCTGCATCGGCCATGGCCACCACAAGGTCAGCCTCGTGCCGGGCTTGTTCGAATACCGGCAGCAGAGACTGGTACCACTGTTTGAGTGAGGCTTTCTGGTCCTGGGCGTACGGGTCGGTCACGCCAACCACTGCAATACGGGCACCGCCGCGCTCGAAAACGTGCAGGGCTTGCACGCCCAGTGCCTGGCGTTGTGCGTCAGCCAGCCCGGCGCCGAGGGTAATGGCGCTGGCCTGGCGATACAGGCCCGTGCTGCGTTGCGGCCACAGCACACGCTCATCGCTGCTGACCCGCGCTTCGATGCCCAGCAGCTGGCTGCCTTGCACGCCACTTTCGCCCTGGGTCAGGTAGGCCAGGCCACTGCCATTCCAGCCCTGGCCGTTTTCCAGGGTCAGGCTGTTGCCCGCACCGGCCTCGCCACGCAGTTGTTCCAGCAACGCCGCGAGTACCGCATAACCGCCCAGCTGGGCTGTCGTTGCCTGGCGGGCATCGAGCAGCGGCGCCAGTTGCGGGTAGGCGATACTGGCGCTGCGGCCGGTCATCCAGGGCGCACGGCCCAAGTGGCTGACCGGCCCCAACCGGGTAGCCGGTACCACCGCCTGGCCAGGCTGGCGGGCATCGAGGGTATCGGCGACGTACAGCAAGTCGAGCTGGGCATTGCCGCCCTGCTGCCCTGGGAAGGCTGTGCAGGCGCCGAGCAGCGGTGCCAAGGCACCGATACCCATCCAGCCGATCACTTCGCGCCTGTGCACACTGCTCGCCATCGCATCCGCCATCCTTAACCACGTCCATTCAGGGACCCGGATGTTGCGGCGTTGGCATTACAGTTTGATGGCAGAAATCCGACAGCAATTCCAATTTGATCTGTAGACCAAAAATTTAAGAACTGGCAGTTTTAAAAGCTCGTTAACATTTCTGCCAAGGAATCATCACACTTGCGCCTTAAAGTCGCGGTTTCCTCCAACTCAGCCAACACAAGGACACCCTGATGAGTCGAGATACCGGCGACAACCTGGACCGGAACCAAAGCGGCAACCTGCCGATGGCCAACGTCATGGACGCCTACCTGAGCCGCCGCAGCGTGATGCGCGGCAGCCTGGGCGCCGCCATCGCCATGATTGCCGGTACCGGCCTGACAGGCTGCTTCGACGGTGGTGGTTCCGATCACGATGATCCGGTCACCGAGCCACCGGTGACCGAACCGCCAGTCACCGAGCCGGAAGTGCCGAAACTGGCACTGGGCTTCCAGTCCATCCCAGGCTCGCGCACCGACGCCTGTGTGGTCGCCGCCGGCTACAGCGCCTACGTGCTGGCGCCCTGGGGTACGCCACTGAACAGCAACGGCAACCCGTGGAAGTCCGACGGCAGCAACACCTCGACCGACCAGGCCAACGCCATGGGCATGCACCACGACGGCATGCACTTCTTCCCCATCAACGGCAGCTCGGAAGACGGCCTGCTGGCGATCAATTTCGAGTACATCGACACTGCCGCCCTGCACCCGGCCGGCCCCACTACCGATGTCAACGGCAAGCGCCCAGTTGAAGAAGTGCGCAAGGAAATCAACGCACACGGTGCGGGCGTCGTACGCCTGCAGAAAATCAACGGCCGTTGGCAGGTGGTCGACAACGACCCGCTGAACCGTCGCTTCACCACTGCTTCACGCATGGAGATCACCGGCCCGCTGCGTGGCACCGACCACGTCAAGACCAAATACTCCACTGCTGGCACCCACTGCCGTGGCACCAACAACAACTGCGGCAACGGCTATACCCCGTGGGGCACCTACCTGACCTGCGAAGAGAACTGGCCGGGCATTTTCGTCAACAAAGGCACCCGCCCCGAGGACCAGCGCCGCATTGGCGTGGGCACTTCCAGCGGCCAGTACAAGTGGGAAAGCGCTGCCGGTGACGCCAGCGAAGTGGACGACGAATTCGCCCGCTTCGACGTTACCGTCAAAGGCGCCAGCGCCACCGACGACTATCGCAACGAAGCCAGCACCTACGGCTACATCGTCGAGATCGACCCGTACAACAGCAGCACCCTGGCCACCAAACGCACCGCGCTGGGCCGCTTCCGTCACGAAGGCTGCGCCCCCGGCCTGCCCGTCGCCGGCAAGCCGCTGGTGTGGTACATGGGTGACGACTCGAACAACGAGTACCTGTACAAGTGGGTGTCCACCGCCGTGTGGGACCCCGCCGACGCCACCCCGGCCGACCGCCTGGCCACCGGCGCCAAGTACCTCGACCAAGGCAAGCTCTACGTGGCCCGCTTCAATGCCGACGGCACCGGTGTATGGCTGCTGCTGGACGTGGCCACCGCCACCACCGCCGGCAGCACCCTGGGTGCGCTGTATGGTGACCTGCCGGGCATCATCCTCAACACCCGTGGTGCCGGCGATGCCGTGGGCGCAACGCCGATGGACCGCCCGGAGTGGACCACGGTCAACCCGCTGAACGGCGACGTATACCTGACCCTGACCAACAACAGTGCACGCACCCCGGACAAGGTCGATGCAGCGAACCCACGCGGCCCGAACCGCCACGGCCACATCATTCGCTGGCACGAAAGCGACGACCAGCTGAGCTTTACCTGGGACATCTTCGTGTTCGGCGCCAACGCTGCCGGCACCGCCGACATCAACCGCTCCGGCCTGACCGAACTGAACCAGTTCGCCAGCCCCGACGGCATGAGCTTCGATAGCCGCGGCGTGCTGTGGTTCGAGACCGACAACGGCGAAACCACGTTGACCGACTACACCAACGACCAGCTGCTGGCGGTGATCCCTACTGACCTGGTGGATGCCAGCGGCAAGCAGGTGCCGGTGAACGCACAGAACCAGGTGGACCTGCGGCGCTTCTTTGTCGGGCCAAATGGTTGCGAGGTGACCGGGATTACCTTTACCCCGGACAACAAGACGCTGTTCGTCAACATTCAACACCCGGACAACTGGCCGTATACCGACAAGGCAACCGATGCAACGCCGGCTGGGGCTACTGTACGGCCGCGGGCTTCGACGGTGGTGATCCAGCGTATTGATGGTGGGGAGATCGGGACCGTTTGATCCCGTGCCGGTCAGCCAACTTTTGCTGGCTGTACCGGCCTCTTCGCGGGCAAGCCCGCGCCTACGGGGGGTTCACTGGTTTCAGAACCAGCGTAGGGGCGGATTTGCCCGCTAAGAGGTCGGTGAACGTTACCAGGCTATCGGCTCCCGGCTACGCACCCGCACTTGTTGCGCAGGTACACGGGCATGCCATTGCACCACCCCCAGCGCCTCCACCTGGAATTCGCTGCGCATCACCCGCCCCTCTTCCTCGAACGACAGCTGCAACAGAAAATGCCCGCTGTTGAGCAGCAGCCCTTCGCTCAACCGTTCGAACGTTTCGTCATCCACCGCCCCAAGCGCCTGACGCAGTGCAGCCGCGTCCACAAACCCCGACGCCGGCCTGCCGCTGACAATGCGACTGAGCAACGAACGCGAGTAACGCCCTTCATACAGCGCCTCCAGCAGGGGCAGATGCTCCAACCCCAGCGCATTGGCGTTGAGCCGCCAACCCGTGGTCTGGGGCAAGGCGCACAGCATCGGGTAACGCGCCTGGCGGCTGGCGTCCGGCTCCAGCAACAGGTTCAGCTCGCTGGTGTCGAGCATCGGCTGGTCAGCCGCCAGCCGTGGCGGTTGCTGACGCAGGTACTGGGCGCTCTCGGCGCCCTGCAGGCGGGCATCACTGTCGGCATCGAGCCAGTCGGCCAGGGCATCGACCAGGCGTTCGGCCGCCATGTCATTGCCCAGCAAATAACGCAACTGGCGCTCGGCGCGTTCGCCATCGGCACCCAGCAACGCATTGACGTTGAAGCAGGTGTGCTGGTCGCGTACCCGCAACTGCGCCTGGCCAGCGCCAAAATCGTAGTTAAGCGGCTGCCCGCGCAAGGCTTGCCAGAACAGCGGACTGAGCCGCCAGGCAGGGTCCCGCAGGGCCTGCCCGGCATAGGCCAGGCCGGCCTGCTCCATGGCCCGCACCTGCACTCGCTGGTGCAGCAGGCGCACTTCGTCGACCTGACGCCGGCCATCTTCCACCAGCCAGGCCATGCCCGCCGCCAGCATTGCCAGCACCACCATCACCATCAACAGGGCCGCACCCTGCTGTTGCCTTCCACCCATCGGTGCGTGCCTCGCTCGCGGAATAAAAACGCCAGTCAACACGCGGGGTGTTTCAGGTAGATGGCAGTGCCCGTTCGTCATGTGCTCGTCATCTAGACAAGGCAGGATTGCCCTTCCTTTTCATGACCTTACAGGAGTGGTCGCTATGGGTGGCATTGGAATCTGGCAACTGGTGATCGTACTGCTGATCGTGTTCTTGCTGTTTGGTACCAAGCGCCTGAAGGGCCTGGGTAGCGATGTGGGCGAGGCGATCCAGGGTTTTCGCAAGTCCATGGGTGGTGACAATGACGCCAACGCCGCTGACCAGGCGCACGTGCAGCAACAGTGCCCGCTGAACGGCCAAGTTGCCCAGCAATCTCAAGCGGACCGCCAGGCCTGATGTTCGAGGTCGGCTTCAGCGAGTTGCTGCTGATCGGCGTCGTCGCGCTGTTGGTGCTGGGCCCCGAGCGCCTGCCGGTGGCAGCCCGCACCCTCGGCCGCGGCCTGGGCCAGGCGCGCCGGGCCATGCACGCCTTGCGCACGCAGGTGGAGCGCGAAATCGAGATGCCCAACCTCGACCAGGCACCTCTGCAACGCCTGGAACAGGAGATCCGCCAGGGCATCAGCCTGAACGCGGAACCGGCCAATGATACGGCTACGGCCGTGCTGCCCAAGGAAAATGCTTCATGAGTATCGCCATGGACCCTGCCGCGAGCATGCCCCTGACCGAACACCTGCGCGACCTGCGCAAACGCCTGGTGCGTTGCCTGGCGCTGGTGGCATTGGTGTTCGCCGGCCTGTTCCCCTTTGCCCAGACGCTGTACACGCTCATATCCGAGCCGCTACGGCGCTTTTTGCCGGAAGGCGCGAGCATGATCGCCACCAGCGTCACCTCGCCCTTTCTGGCACCGTTCAAGCTGACCGCGATGTGCGCCCTGTTCCTGGCCATGCCGCTGCTGCTGCATCAGGCCTGGGGTTTTCTGGCGCCGGGGCTGTACCGCCGTGAACGGCGCATTGCCCTGCCGCTGCTGGTATCGAGCATCGTTTTGTTCTATGCCGGCATGGCGTTCGCGTTCTTTCTGGTTTTCCCGATGATGTTCGGTTTCTTTGCCAGCGTGACACCGGACGGCGTGGCGATGATGACCGATATCAGCCAGTACCTGGACTTTATCCTGGCGCTGTTTCTGGCGTTCGGGCTGGCGTTCGAGATCCCGGTGGCGACGTTCATCGTGGTCTGGGCAGGGTTGGCCGATGTGGCCACATTGCGGCGCAGCAGGCCCTACGTGGTCGTCGGGTGCTTTGTGGTGGGGATGATCCTGACACCGCCGGATGTGTTTTCGCAGACGATGCTGGCAGTGCCGATGTGGGTGCTGTTCGAGGTGGGGTTGCTGGCTTGTGGAATGTTGAAGCGGCCGGAGCCAGGCAAGGAGATTGTGGCTGGATTGTAGGGCCCTTTCGCGGGCGTGCCCGCGAATAGCCGTGATGCGTTCTAGAACTCGGCGAGCCGCCAGACTTCATAGGCTGGCGTCTCGTACGGGTGGCTCTGCTTGAGCGCAGCGACGACCTGCACAATCAGCTCGTCAGCCACCACCAGCTCCACCTTCCACTCTTCCACCGCCTCGACCTGGCCCGCTTGCCCGAGGAACGGCTGGCTGCCGTCCAACGGGCGGAACTGGCCCTGGCCAAGGGTTTGCCAGGCGCAGTGGTCATAGTCACCGATGCGCCCGCCGCCCGCGGCGAACACAGCGGCCTTGACCACTTCGACATGGCTGGCGGGGACGAAGAAGGCGAGCTTGTACACGCCTTAGTTCACCCACACCCGTGCGTTGCGGAACATACGCATCAGCGCGGCATCTTCCTGCCACTCGTCCGGGCGCCAGGAGTTCTGCACAGCGCGGAACACACGCTCCGGGTGCGGCATCATGATGGTCACGCGGCCGTCGCGGCTGGTCAGGCCGGTGATACCACGCGGCGAGCCGTTCGGGTTGGCCGGGTAGGCTTCGGTGACCTTGCCATGGTTGTCGACGTAGCGCAGGGCCACGCAACCGGACACATCGGCTTCCAGCAATGCTTCTTCGCTGGCGAACTCGGCATGGCCTTCGCCGTGGGCGATGGCGATCGGCATGCGCGAACCGGCCATGCCCTGCAGGAAGATCGAGTTGGACTTCTGCACTTCGACCATGGCCACGCGGGCCTCGAACTGCTCCGAGCGGTTGCGCACGAAGTGCGGCCAGTACTCGGTGCCCGGGATCAGCTCGTGCAGGTTGGACATCATCTGGCAACCGTTGCACACGCCCAGGGCGAAGCTGTCGGTACGCTCGAAGAAGGCCTGGAAGGCGTCACGGGCACGGGCGTTGAACAGCGCCGACTTGGCCCAGCCTTCGCCAGCGCCCAGCACGTCACCGTACGAGAAGCCGCCACAGGCGACCAGGCCCTTGAAGGCTTCGAAGTCGACACGGCCAGCGAGAATATCGCTCATGTGCACGTCGATGGCGGCGAAGCCGGCGCGGTCGAAGGCAGCAGCCATCTCGACCTGGCCGTTGACGCCCTGCTCGCGCAGGATGGCCACTTGCGGGCGCACGCCCTTCTTGATGTAAGGCGCGGCGATGTCGTCGTTGACGTCGAAGCCCAGCTTCACCGACAGGCCCGGGTTGTCTTCCTCGAGCAGCAGGTCGAACTCCTGATCAGCGCAGTCGGCGTTGTCGCGCAGGCGCTGGATCTGGTAGCTGGTTTCAGCCCACTGGCGCTGCAGCATGCGACGGTCATCGTCGAACAGCACTTCGCCGTTCAGGCTGATGGTCACTTCAGCGTTGTTGACCGGCTTGCCGATCACCGCGACGCACTCTTCACCCAGGCCTGCAGCGCTGAACTGTGCCAGCACGTCCGGGGTAGCATCCTGGCGAACCTGGATCACCGCACCCAGCTCTTCGTTGAAGAGGATGGCCGGCACTTCGCCCTTGCTGTCGGTCAGCGGGTCGAGTTGCAGGTCGAGGCCGCAGTGGCCGGCGAAGGCCATTTCCAGCACGGTGGTGACCAGGCCGCCGTCGGAACGGTCGTGGTAGGCCAGCAGGTGGCCGTCGGCGTTCAGGCCCTGGATCACGGCGAAGAAGGCCTTGAGGTCTTCGGCGTCGTCGACGTCCGGTGCCTGGGCCGCGATCTTGCCGTAGGTCTGGGCCAGGATCGAGGCGCCCATGCGGTTTTTGCCGCGGCCCAGGTCGATCAGGATCAGGTCGGTCTCGCCCTTGTCCATGCGCAGTTGCGGGGTCAGGGTCTTGCGGATGTCGGTGACCGGGGCGAAGCCGGTGATGATCAGCGACATCGGCGAGGTGACGCTCTTCTCGACGCCCTCGTCGCTCCACTTGGTCTTCATCGACATCGAGTCTTTGCCGACCGGAATGGTGATGCCCAGCTCCGGGCACAGCTCCATGCCGACAGCCTTGACGGTGTCGTACAGGCGTGCGTCTTCACCTGGGTGACCAGCAGCGGACATCCAGTTGGCCGACAGTTTGATGTCGGACAGCTTTTCGATGCGCGAAGCCGCCAGGTTGGTCAGGGTTTCGCCGATGGCCATGCGGCCGGACGCCGGGGCATCCAGCAGCGCCAGCGGCGTACGCTCGCCCATGGCCATGGCTTCACCGGTGTAGACGTCGAAGCTGGTGGCGGTAACGGCGCAGTCGGCCACCGGAACCTGCCACGGGCCGACCATCTGGTCGCGGGCAACCAGGCCGGTGATGGTGCGGTCGCCAATGGTGATCAGGAAGCTCTTGCTGGCCACGGCCGGGTGGTTCAGCACGCGCTGGACGGCGCTGTCCAGGTCCAGCTCGCTCGGGTCGAAGTCATCGCCCAGCTCGGCTTCGCGGGTAACCGAACGGTGCATGCGCGGCGGCTTGCCCAGCAGCACGTCCAGCGGCATGTCTACCGGGGTGTTGCCGAAGTGGCTGTCGCTGACGGTCAGGTGCTGTTCTTCAGTCGCTTCACCCACCACGGCAAACGGGCAACGTTCGCGCTCGCAGATGGCCTTGAAGCGCTCGAAGTCGACCGCGCTGACGGCCAGCACGTAACGCTCTTGCGATTCGTTGCTCCAGATTTCGTGCGGGGCCATGCCCGGCTCGTCGTTGGGCACGTTGCGCAGCTCGAAGCGACCACCGCGGCCACCGTCGTTGACCAGCTCAGGGAAGGCGTTGGAAATACCGCCAGCGCCCACGTCGTGGATGAAGGCGATCGGGTTTTCGTCGCCCAGCTGCCAGCAACGGTCGATGACCTCCTGGCAACGGCGCTCCATTTCCGGGTTTTCGCGCTGTACCGAAGCGAAGTCCAGGTCAGCCGAGCTGGCACCGGTAGCCACCGACGAAGCAGCGCCGCCGCCCAGGCCGATCAGCATGGCCGGGCCACCGAGCACGATCAGCTTGGCGCCGACAGTGATTTCGCCCTTCTGCACGTGGTCTTCACGGATGTTGCCCATACCGCCGGCGAGCATGATCGGCTTGTGGTAGCCGCGCACTTCTTCACCGTGCGGGGTGTTGATGGCTTGCTCGAAGGTACGGAAGTAACCGGTCAGGGCCGGGCGGCCGAATTCGTTGTTGAACGCAGCGCCGCCAAGAGGGCCTTCGATCATGATGTCGAGGGCGTCGACGATACGCTCGGGCTTGCCATAGGCCTGCTCCCAAGGCTGTTCGAAGCCCGGAATGCGCAGGTTGGACACGGTGAAGCCGGTCAGGCCGGCCTTGGGCTTGGCGCCCCGGCCGGTAGCACCTTCGTCGCGGATTTCGCCACCGGAGCCGGTGGAGGCGCCGGAGAACGGGGCGATGGCGGTCGGGTGGTTGTGCGTTTCCACCTTCATCAGGATGTGCACCGGCTCCTGCACCGCGCCGTACTGGCGGGTTTCAGGGTTCGGGAAGAAGCGGCCGGCAACGTTGCCGACGATCACCGAGGCGTTGTCCTTGTACGCCGACAGCACACCTTCGTTGTGCATCTGGTAGGTGTTCTTGATCATGCCGAACAGGCTTTTTTCCTGGGCCTGGCCGTCGATATCCCAACTGGCGTTGAAGATCTTGTGGCGGCAGTGCTCGGAGTTGGCCTGGGCGAACATCATCAGTTCGATGTCGTTCGGGTTGCGCTTGAGGCCCTGGAAGGCATTGACCAGGTAGTCGATCTCGTCTTCGGCCAGGGCCAGGCCCAGGTCGATGTTGGCCTTGGCCAGGGCGTCGCGACCGCCGGCCAGGATGTCGACCGAGGTCATTGGCTTGGGCTGGGCGTGGCTGAACAGGTCAGCGGCCTGCTCCAGCTGGCCGAGCACACGCTGGGTCATGCGGTCGTGCAGTTCGGCGGCGATCAGTTCGGCATCAGCGTCGCTCAGGGTGCCGGCAACGTAGTAGGCGATGCCGCGCTCCAGGCGCTGGATCGACTGCAGGCCGCAGTTGTGGGCGATGTCGCTGGCCTTGCTGGCCCATGGCGAAATGGTGCCCAGGCGCGGTACCACCAGGAACAGACGACCCGTCGGCTCCTGTACCGGCACGCTCGGGCCGTACTTGAGCAGACGGCCCAGCACCTGCTGCTGGTCGGCGGTCAGCTCGCCGTCGACATCGGCGAAGTGGGCAAATTCGGCATACAAACCAGTAACAGCGGGGACTTTCTGGCTCAGTTGCTCAAGTAATTTACCGTGGCGAAAGGCAGAAAGGGCAGGAGCGCCGCGCAGGATCAACATCGTCGGGACAGCCTCAGGAAGGGGTGTGCTTAGAGGCCGTGCATTCTAGCCTAATTCGATGGCTTTCGGCACCTGCTCTAAGCCACGCCTGCCGGGCGGCGGAACCGGACTTCGGGGTCAGTTTTCAGAGGTGTCCGTCTTGAGACGAGATCGAGCGCTAAATGTCTCAAACCGGGCACCTGATAGCCCTCATGCAATCCCCCCTCCCCCAACCACACAACCCGCTACCAGACAAGCTAACCGTTGTCGAGATATGGTTGGGCCAGTCCTTTGCGTATACTGCAACCTATGTTCGCCCACACTGCTTTGCGCCAGCGTTGCGCCAAATGGCTTCTCGCAACCGGACTCTTTCTGCTGCTAGGTGCCTGCGTTGAAAAACCCAGCACCCTCGAGCGCGTGAAGGAGGATGGCGTGCTGCGCGTGATCACACGCAACAGCCCGGCAACCTACTTCCAGGACCGTAACGGCGAAACCGGCTTTGAGTACGAACTGGTCCAGCATTTCGCCGACGATCTCGGCGTAAAGCTGCAGATCGAGACCGCCGACAACCTGGACGAGCTGTACGACGCCCTCGGCAAGCCCTCCGGCCCGGTACTGGCTGCCGCCGGCCTGGTCAGCAGTGAGCGGCGCAAAACCCAGGTGAGATACTCCCATCCCTATCTGGAGGTGACCCCGCAGGTCATCTACCGCAACGGCCGCCCGCGCCCCACCGGCGCCAAGGGTTTGGTCGGCAAGAAGATCATGGTGCTCAAGGGCAGCAGCCATGCTGACCAGCTGGCCGAGCTGAAAAAGCAGTACCCGGCCTTGCAATACGAGGAATCCGACGCCGTCGAAGTGGTCGACCTGCTGCGCATGGTGGACGAAGGTCAGATCGACTTGACCCTGGTGGACTCCAACGAACTGGCGATGAACCAGGTGTATTTCCCCAACGTGCGGGTCGCCTTCGATCTGGGCGAAACCCGTGACCAGCGCTGGGCAGTGGCCGCAGGCGAAGACAACAGCCTGCTCAACGAAATCAACGAGTATCTCGACAAGGCACAGAAAAACGGCACCCTTCAGCGATTGAAGGACCGCTACTACGGTCATGTCGACGTACTTGGCTATGTCGGCGCCTACACCTTCGCCCAGCATCTGCAACAGCGCCTGCCCAAGTACGAGAAGCACTTCAAGAGCTACGCCAAGGTCGAGCAGGTCGACTGGCGCCTGCTGGCAGCCATTGGCTACCAGGAATCGATGTGGCAGCCGGAAGTCACCTCCAAGACCGGCGTGCGCGGCCTGATGATGCTGACCCAGCGCACCGCCCAGGCCATGGGTGTGTCCAACCGCCTGGACCCGAGGCAGAGCATCCAGGGCGGCGCCAAGTACTTCATGAAGATCAAGGAAGAGCTTGACGACAGCATCAAGGAGCCGGACCGCACCTGGTTCGCCCTTGCCGCCTACAATGTCGGTGGCGGCCACCTTGAAGATGCCCGCACCCTGGCCAAGCGCGAGAAGCTGAACCCGAACAAGTGGCTGGACGTGAAGAAGATGCTGCCGCGGCTGGCTCAGAAGCAGTGGTACCGGCAGACCAAGTACGGCTATGCCCGTGGGGGCGAACCGGTGCATTTCGTGGCCAACATCCGCCGTTACTACGACATCCTCACCTGGGTGACCCAGCCGCAGCTCGAAGGCCAGGTGGCCGAGGGCAACCTGCATGTGCCCGGGGTCAACAAGGACAAGCCAGCGGATAAGTCGTCGCCGATGTAAGCCTGTCAGGACCTCTTCGCGGGCAAACCCGCGCCTACAAGATTTGCGCAGAACCTGTAGGAGCGGGCTTGCCCGCGAAGAGGCCGGTGCAGCTCAAGCCTTAGCCCGGCGGGCCTTGAAGAAGTCGCTGAGGATCTGCCCGCACTCTTGCGCCAGCACCCCGCCCTCCACCATCACCCGGTGGTTGAGAAAGCCTTGGCCAAAGAACTGCCCCTGGCTCTGCACGATCCCAGCCTTGGGTTCCAACGCGCCAAACACCACGCGCATCACCCGCGAATGCACGATCAGCCCCGCACACATGCTGCACGGTTCCAGGGTCACATACAGGGTGCTGCCGGGTAGCCGGTAGTTGCTGGCCGACCTGGCTGCCGCCCTGATCGCCACCATCTCGGCATGCGCGCTGGGGTCGCTGTCGATGATCGGCCGGTTGAAACCCTGGCCGATCACCTGCCCATGCTGCACCAGCACCGCCCCCACTGGCACCTCGCCCAACGCCGCGCCTTCGGCGGCCAAGGCCAGCGCCAGGCGCATGAATTCCTGATCGCGACTGCGATCGATGATCTGCGGGCGCATCAGACCACCGCAATCGCGGCCATCAGGCCGGTTTCCATGTGGTCGATGACGTGGCAGTGAAACATCCAGGTTCCAGGGTTATCCGCCACCAGTGCTACCTGGGCGCGCTCGTTCTTGCCCAGCAAGTAGGTGTCGGTGAACCACGGTTCCTTGATGTCGTGACGGTTGGAGGCGATCACCTTGAAGCTCATGCCATGCAAGTGGATCGGGTGCTGGTACTGGGTCATGTTCTTAAGCTCGAAGATGTAGCTCTTGCCCTTCTGCAACGTGGCGATGGGGCGGTCGGCGCAGGTCTTGTCGGTAATATCCCAGGCCTGGCCGTTGATCTGCCACATGCTCGACGGTTTGGCCGGATCAGCGGTGACAGAGACGCCGGCCGCCCACTCGAAATTGAAGTTCAGCTTTTCGGCATTCTCCAGGTCCGGCTCGGCGATCGGATTGGGCGGCAGCGCGGGCGGCCAGTCACTCGGCGCGTCGTTGCTGGCCACCGAACGCAGGGTGCCCAGGCGCACGAAACCGTCGCGCAGGGAAATTTCCTCACCCGCCTCAGGAATGCGGATGGCCAGGCAGATACGCATGCCAGGGCCTAGCCAGTATTCGTCCAGCGCACGCGGGGTCACCGGGTTGCCGTCGAGGGCATAGATTCTCGCCTCGCAGTTGCCCTTGAGGTTGAGGCGGTAGGTCCAGGTATTGTCCAGGTTCAGCACGCGCACCCGCACCACCTGGCCGGCCGGCAGCTCGGTGATCGAGTCGGCCTGGCCGTTGATGGTGATCAACCGCCCGGCAGTGCCGTTGCGCGCAGCCTCGCGCGGAATGCTGAAAGGCAGCCATGCGCCCTGCTCGTCCACATGCCAGTTCTTCAGGCTCAGCGTACGCTCATGCTGGAACCCGGTGGGTTCACGTTCCTCGACGATCAGCGGCCCGACCAGACCGCGGCCTAGCTCCTCAGAGCTGCTGACGTGCGGGTGGTACCAGTAACTGCCGGCGTCCGGCACGCGGAATTTGTAATCGAAGTACTCACCCGGCTTGACCGGCAACTGCGACACATAGGGTACGCCGTCCATTTCCAGCGGCAGGCGAATGCCGTGCCAATGGATAGTGGTTTCGACCGGCAGATGGTTGATAAAGCGTACCCGCAGCCAAGTGCCCTGGCGCACGCGCAGCTCGGTGCCCGGGGCCGATGGGCCGAAGGCCCAGGCCTCGGTCTTGAAGCCCGGCACCAGCTCGACGTCCAGGGGTGCTGCGATCAGCTCATAATCGTGGCCTGCGCTGTCGTCTTCGACCTTGCCCAGCCAGTAACGCGCCGCGCCACCGGCGCCCAGGCCAACCACAACCAGGCCGGTCAGGCCCTTGAGCATTTGTCGACGGGTGAAGGACATCGGTGCGGGTACCTCGTGTTCTGCGCAATCAGTCTGCCAGCAAGGCGCTGACGATGAGGGGCGAATACGATACACCTGCAAATGGGAAATATTAAGTGAAGTATCCAAGCATCGTCCGCTTTAGCCACGGCATTGGCTGGACGGCAGGCGTAGCGGAACCAATCGACAGCGCCAACATCAAATTGACACCATTGCCAGAGGCACCTCAGATGAGAAAATGCCTCGCAAGGCAACCATCAGCTTATTTGGCAGTTGGCTTGACTGCCAGGGCGGTGCATGGGAATGAATCGCCTTCAGCCAGCACACTCACCGGGCCTTCTCTAAAGGAATGCAATGGTAAATGGACTTATCAGCTTACGTCCCTAGCTGGGACGACATCGAACGCAACCTGGACCAGAAGTTCAGCGCCCTGAATCAGAGCGTCAGCAGCGGGTTGCGCAGTGCCCATGACAGCTGGGACGGCTTCACCCGCCGTGTAAGCGATGGCGCCAGCCAGGCCTATGGCGCTGTAGGCGGGCACCGGATCGACAACGTCCGGCAGGCGATGGCGCTGTCTTATCCCATGATGCAGTCAAATCTGTCCCGCAAATGGGCATCCATCAACATCGACCAGATTTTGCCCGTGCTGCTCAAGCTCGTGCAGGAAGTGGTGATGATTCTCGGCGGCAGCGTCGCGCTAGGCGGCGCTATAGGCGGCGCGGTAGGTTCTCTTGCCTTTGGCGTGGGCGCGGCACCTGGGGTGGTCGCAGGCAGCGGTATCGGCCTGCAGGTCGGTAACCTGATCCTGATGGCATTGGGCCTGGCCGCCATCGCGGAGTATTTCTATCAAGGGCTTCCCGCCTGCCTGGCCTCGATGCAAGAGGGGCTTGCAACCGCGTGGACTGCCGAAGACGGCCTGAAACCCTCGGGTCTCGATCCTTCGGGCGGCTCGGCCGCGCTGGTTCAAGAACGTACCGAACAAGCTGCAAGGCAACTGGCACGCGGACAAGAGCAACTCGTGATGCTTTTGCTGATGGCGATCGTGACCTACCTGACCCGCGGGCAGATGAAAGCCGGCGTGATGAGCAGCATGGAAAGCATCGCCAGCCGCAGCGCCAAGCTTCAGGCCGAGATTTCCAACAAGCAGTTGGCCAACTGGCTGGCAAAAAACCAGAACAGGCTGCTGATCGAACCTGAGCTGCAGATGAAAACCGCAACGCCGCTTAAGAAAGCGGAGCCAGAGCTGCCCCCAGCGACGCAAGCCACGGAAAAAACCGTTGCAGCGGCGCCGAAGAAGCTCATGAGCCTGCGCGATGCAGTGGGCAAGGACATGGCAGAGCGATGGATTGCCGAAGGCCGCGCTCGGGCAGACATACGGGCCCCGGAGCTTTCGAGACTGCTCAGCGACGATCAAATAGGCGCACTTTACGGCTACTCTACCAACGATGTGTACAAGGCGTATAACCAAGCATTGCGCGAAGGCACTGCTACGCCTGGTATCAAGGCCTTTGCCGAGCATGCAACCGAAGGGCTGGCACGCTTGCCTCGCTACTTAGGCGCTGAAACCTATCGTGGAACGGATCTTCCGCAGCATGTGCTCAATCGGATGCAAATGGGTGCAGTAGAGACCGACATGGCATTCTTCAGCTCATCCGCTACAACACCGTTTTCGGG
Source organism: Pseudomonas sp. yb_2 (assembly GCF_043103905.1). Classification (NCBI taxonomy): domain Bacteria; kingdom Pseudomonadati; phylum Pseudomonadota; class Gammaproteobacteria; order Pseudomonadales; family Pseudomonadaceae; genus Pseudomonas; species Pseudomonas sp. yb_2. The sequence goes on from NZ_JBICKH010000006.1 coordinate 92,054, forward strand.
CAATACCCAGATGGTCGTACGCGGCGTATCCGGCAAGGACATCAGTTTCCTCACGCAAATTCCCGAAGCGGAGGTACTGTACCCGCCAGGTACCTCTTTCAGAGTACTGAATCGGATTGAACAAGGCCCCACGACTCGTCTCTTATTAGAAGAAGTACTATGATCGACCTGCACAGCTCCACCCTCGCCGTTACCGAATATGCCTACCGGTACAACCACTTGCTGCCAGCGCCCACCCCACGCGAATCCGCAAGCCGTGGCTACGTACACCCGCAATGGCAAAATTCGCGCGCCTGCACACTCACCCCCGATCAATCGCTCGACAGAGCCAAGGGGGCATTGCTGGGGTTGGCCATTGGCGATGCCGTAGGCACCACGCTGGAGTTCTTGCCCCGTGATGCCAAGCATGTCGATGACATGGTCGGCGGCGGGCCGTTCAGGCTCAAGCCAGGTGAGTGGACCGATGATACGAGCATGGCGCTTTGCCTGGCGGACTCGTACCTGGCGTGCATGCGATTTGACCATGCCGATTATCTTGAGCGTCTGTGCAGGTGGTACAAGCAAGGGGAAAACAGCGCTAACGGTGTCTGCTTCGACATTGGCAATGCAACCCGCCTTGCCTTGGAAGGATGGCTACGGCAAGGCTTGGACTGGTCAGGCAACACAGACCCGAACACGGCCGGTAATGGCTCGATCATCCGACTCGCCCCGACCGCCATTTTCAGGCGCCACATGCTACCGTCCACCTGGCGCGAAGCTCAAAGTCAGAGTCGGACCACCCACCGGGCGCCCGAAGCACTAAGTTGTTGCGAACTGCTGGGTGCGCAGCTGCACCTCGCCCTGAACGGCGCGGACAAGGATGAAATGTGCCGCCCTATGGTCCGCCCGCTGCAAGCCCGCGCCACCATCATCAACGCTGGCGAATACAAGGAAAAAAGCCGCGATCAGATCCGCTCTTCAGGGTATGTCATCGACACCTTGGAAGCTGCACTGTGGGCGGTGTGGAATACCGACAACTTCAGGGACGCAGTGCTTCTGGCCGCAAACCTGGCAGACGATGCCGACAGTGTGGCAGCCGTGGCGGGGCAACTAGCCGGGGCGTTGTACGGGGTATCCGGTATGCCCGTGCAATGGGTAAAGACAGTGGCGTGGTCAGAACACATACAGGACCTCGCCCAAGCGCTGCACGACCAGGCGCCTGAAAGCGACCCGTTCTACTCGCTGTGATATTGCACGCAGCGGGGCAGATGAACGTGAGGAGCCGATAGACCTCAGAATGACAAAGGCCCGCGATTACGCGGGCCTTTGTGTGTTACAGGTCATCTGACACTGGCTACTGCCATGTGCCGGCTTATTCCCACTCGATGGTCGCCGGCGGCTTGCTCGACACATCGTAGGTAACGCGCGAGATACCGTCGATTTCGTTGATGATACGACCGCTGACAGTTTCCAGCAGCTCGTACGGCAGGTGTGCCCAACGCGCGGTCATGAAGTCCACGGTCTCGACGGCACGCAGGGCCACGACCCAGGCGTAGCGACGGCCGTCGCCGACGACGCCGACCGACTTGACCGGCTGGAACACCACGAACGCCTGGCTGGTCTTGTGGTACCAGTCGGCCTTGCGCAGCTCTTCAATGAAGATGTGGTCGGCGCGACGCAGGATGTCGGCGTATTCCTTCTTCACTTCGCCGAGGATACGCACGCCCAGGCCCGGGCCCGGGAACGGGTGGCGGTAGACCATGTCGTACGGCAGGCCCAGCTCCAGGCCGATCTTGCGCACTTCGTCCTTGAACAGTTCACGCAGCGGCTCGACCAGCTTGAGGTTCATCTCCTCCGGCAGGCCACCTACGTTGTGGTGCGACTTGATCACGTGGGCCTTGCCGCTCTTGGCGCCAGCCGACTCGATCACGTCCGGGTAGATGGTGCCCTGGGCGAGGAACTGGATGTTCTCCAGCTTGCTGGCTTCGGCATCGAACACGTCGATGAAGGTGCGGCCGATGATCTTGCGCTTCTTCTCAGGGTCCGCTTCGCCTTCCAGGTTGTCGAGGAACTGCTTTTCAGCGTCGGCGCGGATCACCTTGACGCCCATGTTCTCTTTGAACATGGCCATCACCTGGTCGCCTTCGTGCAGGCGCAGCAGGCCGTTGTCGACGAATACGCAGGTCAGCTGGTCGCCGATGGCGCGGTGCAGCAGCGCGGCAACCACCGAGCTGTCAACGCCGCCGGACAGGCCCAGCAGAACGTTGGCCGAACCGACTTGCGCACGCACCTGGGCGATGGCGTCTTCGACGATGTTGGACGCCGTCCACAGGGCTTCACAGCCGCAGATGTCCTGCACGAAGCGGGACAGGATACGACCACCTTGCTTGGTGTGGGTCACTTCGGGGTGGAACTGCACGCCGTAGTAGCCGCGGACGTCGTCGTACATGCCGGCGATCGGGCAGCTTGGGGTGCTGGCCAGAATGTTGAAGTTGCCAGGCATCTGGGTGACCTTGTCACCGTGGCTCATCCACACGTCCAGGCCCAGCACGCCGTCGTCATCAACGTGGTCTTCGATGCCGTCGAGCAGGCGGCTCTTGCCGACAACGTCCACACGGGCATAGCCGAACTCACGCAGGTCGGAACCTTCTACCTTGCCGCCCATCTGCTCGGCCATGGTCTGCATGCCGTAGCAGATACCCAGCACAGGCACATTCAGGTCAAACACGGCCTGCGGAGCGCGCGGGCTGTTGGCTTCGTGGACCGACTCGGGGCCGCCGGCGAGGATGATGCCGCGCGGGTTGAATTCGCGGATCGCTTCATCGTCCATGTCGAACGGGTGCAGTTCGCAGTACACGCCGATTTCGCGCACGCGGCGGGCGATCAGCTGGGTGTACTGGGAACCGAAATCGAGGATCAGGATGCGGTGAGCGTGAATGTCGAGGGCCATGACTCAATCTCGTCAGTGGAAATCGGAAACGACGCGGGGCTGTCATGACAGCCCCGCTTTATGTTGTAGCTGGAAGCCTCAGCCTACGCGGTAGTTAGGGGCTTCTTTGGTGATTTGCACGTCGTGCACGTGGGACTCGGCCATGCCGGCACCGGTGATGCGCACGAACTCCGGCTTGGTGCGCATTTCTTCGATGGTTGCGCTGCCGGTGTAGCCCATGGACGAACGCAGGCCGCCCATCAGCTGGTGGATGATCGCGGCCAGGGCGCCTTTGTAAGGAACGCGGCCTTCGATGCCTTCCGGTACCAGCTTCTCGGCGCCGGCCGAGGAGTCCTGGAAGTAACGGTCGGACGAACCCTGCGCCTGCGCCATGGCGCCCAGCGAGCCCATGCCGCGGTAGGCCTTGTAGGAACGGCCCTGGAACAGCTCGACTTCACCCGGGGCCTCTTCGGTACCGGCGAACATCGAACCCATCATCACGCAGGAAGCACCGGCAACGATGGCCTTGGACAGGTCACCGGAGAAGCGGATACCGCCGTCAGCGATCAGTGGCACACCAGTGCCTTCCAGTGCTGCTGCGACGTTGGCGATGGCGCTGATTTGCGGCACGCCGACACCGGCAACGATACGGGTGGTGCAGATAGAGCCAGGGCCGATACCGACCTTGACCGCGTCGGCACCCGCTTCGGCCAGGGCCTTGGCGGCAGCGCCGGTGGCGATGTTGCCGCCGATCACCTGCACTTGCGGGTAGGTTTCCTTCACCCAGCGTACGCGGTCGATCACACCTTTGGAGTGGCCGTGGGCAGTGTCGACGACGACGACATCAACGCCAGCCGCCACCAGGGCAGCAACGCGCTCGCCGGTGTCCTTGCCGGTGCCGACGGCGGCGCCGACGCGCAGGCGACCCTGGTCGTCCTTGCTGGCCAGCGGGTAAGCCTTGGCCTTTTCGATGTCCTTGACGGTCATCATCCCCTTGAGGTTGAACTTGTCGTCAACGATCAGGACTTTTTCCAGGCGATGCTTGTGCAGCAGCTCGCGAACTTCGTTCTTGTCGGCGCCTTCGCGGACGGTGACCAGGCGCTCTTTCGGCGTCATCACGTCGCGTACCTTGGCGTCCAGGCGATTTTCGAAGCGCACGTCACGGGAGGTGACGATGCCGACCAGGTCGCCGTTCGCCAGTACCGGCACGCCGGAGATGTTGTTCAGGCGGGTCAGCTCGAACAGGTCGCGCACAGTGGCATCGGCGTCGATGGTGATCGGGTCCTTGACCACGCCAGCCTCGAACTTCTTGACCTTGCGCACTTCGCCGGCCTGTTGTTCGATGGTCATGTTCTTGTGGATGATGCCGATACCGCCTTCCTGAGCCATGGCAATGGCCAGACGCGCTTCGGTCACGGTATCCATGGCAGCGGAAACCAGCGGAATGTTCAGCTCGATGCCACGGGTCAAACGGGTCTTGAGACTGACTTCATTGGGCAGTACCTCGGAATAGCCAGGTACAAGGAGGATATCGTCGAAGGTCAGGGCTTCTTGGCTGATACGCAGCATCGCGGGGGCTCCCGGGCGGGAAAAATGGAAGCGCGCCATTATACTCATGCATGGCGCGCCGCTCAATGCAAAATAAGGGCCTTCGGTCAGGCTTGTGGCAGTTTTACCTGCACCACGGCCACCGGCTGGTCGAGCCAGTCGGCGAAGCTGTCGAGAAAGGCCTGGGTGAACCCGGCCTCGCCCCAGTTGTTGAAGATGAACCCCAGGTTGGAAAAGGCACATGGCTGCAGGTAAATGAAGCCATTGATGTCATCTTCGAAGCCGCACAGTGGGCAGGTAAAGTTGTCGCTCACTGCCGGCATCCACTCTTCCAGGCTTTCGAACAACGGCTCACCTACCTCGCGCCGGCACTCCGGGCAACCGGCTTCTTCAAGGAAGCCTTCGGTGGGGGTATAGATGCAGCGTTTGAGCATCACTTCCAGGCCGTTGACCGGTTCGCCGAAGGGCAGTTTTTCCGGGTGCAGGGCCACTTTGCGCGCCCCTGCCGCCAGGGCATGGCCCATGCGGTTACCGGTGCGGCCACAGGTGGTCAGCTGCTCCTCGACGACCTTTTCGCGCACCAGCCAGCGCAGGATGGCGCGGGCACGGGCTTCATGCACCGGGACGGTAGACAGCTTTGGAACGATGATGCTCTGGGTGTTCATGAACGGGACAAGCCTGAGAAACGCCGGTAATGACGCAATTCTACCGCTCAGGCGCTCAGGTAGCGACCAATCAACGCCAGCCCACTGGCCAGCACCAGCCAGGTCACCAGCCGTACGAACGCTTCGCGGGACAACCGGTTGGTCAACCGACGCCCTACCCACAGACCAATGAACATGACAGGCAGCAGGCAGGCGGCGAGCAGCAGCAGGCGTTGGTCGGCATAGACACCGGCAATCAGGAACAGCGACAGACGCACTATCGTACTGCAGCTGATCAGCGCGCTCTGGGTGGCGCGTACCTGTTCCTTCACCTCCAGCCGTGCGCTCAGGTAAAGGGCATAAAGAAACCCGCCGCTGCCGAACAAAGCCCCGAACAAACCGCCTGCCGTGCCCATCGGCACCGCCCAGAAGCCGGACAGGCTCGCTGGCCTCACTTTCACTGCCAGCCCGTAAAGTGCATAGGCAGTCACGAATACCCCCATCAACAGCAGCAACAGGTCGGACTTCAGTTGCAGCAGGAACACCACGCCCAACGTACAACCCAAGGCCATGAAGGGCAGCAGCCGCAGCAATTCACTGCGGACCACATCCCGGCGCGACGGCAGCAGGTTGCCGAACGCGGCCACGAAATCCAGCAGCACCAGCAACGGGATGATGCGTGACAACGGCATGAAGTGAATCAGCACCGGCCCCGCCACCAGTGCAGTACCAAAACCGGCGATGCCGAAGACGATGTAGGCCGCGGCAATGGCGAACAGGATCGGCAGCCAGTCAAGGCCGGAAAACGACAGTTGGGCAAGCATGGCAGCAGTTCCTGGGAAGACAGGCAAAGGTTAGCCAGCCATGAGCCATGCCGACTAATATGCCTTTATCCCAAAAGCCATCTCGAAAAGGCATGACATGACGTCAATCCGACAGTTGCGTTACTTCGTGGAGATCGCCGAGTGCGGCAGTTTCAGCAGTGCAGCCGAGCGCCTGTACGTCGCCCAGTCGGCCCTTAGCCGGCAGATCAAGGAGCTGGAGCAACAACTCGGCACGCCGCTGTTCGAACGCACGGCGCGCCTGCCTCGCCTGACGCTGGCGGGTCAGGCCTTTCTTGAACGGGCGCGACGCTTGCTGGCCGACCTGGCACAGGCCGAGCGGGTTACCCGTGACATTGGCCAAGGGTTGCAAGGCAGCTTGCGCCTGAACCATTCCAGCACCGTGCCACTGACCGGCGGGCTTCTGGCTCGCCTGGGGAACTACCTGAAGCACAACCCAGGGGTTTCGCTGGAGATTGCGCAGCAGTCATCGGAGGCACAGCTGGAAGACATTGCTGCCGGACGGCTGGATATCGGCCTGTTGCGCTTGCCGGTGCTGCGCCAGCATGAAGGCGTGGTGCTGCACGAGTTGTTCGACGAACCCTTGTTGCTGGCGGTCGCCGCTGGACACCCCTTGGCGGGTACTCAGCACGTGCAACTGGAGCAATTGAAGGAAGAGCGCTTCATTTCCATCCCGCACCGGGATCGTGGTGGTTTGAGCTACTTGTCTGCCTCGTTGTGCATGGAGGCAGGGTTCTTCCCGCAGGCGGCGCAGGTACTGTCGCGCAAGACTACGCAGTTGCAGCTGATACAGGCGGGGTTTGGGGTGGCGTTGTTGCCGCGGTGCATGTGCGAGATTGCCCCGGCTTCAGTCAGCTTCGTAGCGCTGGAGGGTGATTGCCAGAGCACAGTGGCACTGGCCTGTCGCCGTGATGCGGGGCAACTGGTGCGGCAGTTCGTGGCGACGATGCAGGGCTGAAGGCACCGGTTGCGGTCTCCCACAAGGATTGGGTCAAGGCTGACAATAGGGGCAAGACAGACAACCGGGGCCGATGTCATTTATGATGCCAGCCATGATCAAAGACCCTTTCGAACGACTCGGGCTGGACCGCGAGGTCCTTACCGTCAGCCAACTCAACGGCCGCGCCCGCGTGCTGCTGGAAGACGTTTTCCGCAGCGTGTGGGTGGAAGGCGAAATCTCCAACCTCGCCCGCCCGGCGTCCGGCCACATGTACTTCACCCTCAAGGACAGCGGCGCCCAGGTGCGTTGTGCGTTGTTCCGGCAGAACGCCACGCGGGTACGCCAGGCGCTGCGCGACGGCCTGGCGGTGCGGGTGCGTGGCAAGGTTTCGCTGTTCGAGGGGCGTGGCGACTACCAGCTGATTCTCGACACCGTCGAGCCAGCCGGTGATGGCGCGCTGCGCCTGGCTTTCGAGGCCCTGAAGGAAAAGCTCGGGGCCGAGGGGCTGTTCAGCGCCGAACGAAAGAAGCCACTGCCGGCTCACCCGCAGCGCATCGGCATCATCACCTCGCCCACTGGCGCGGTGATCCGCGACATCATCAGCGTGTTCGGCCGCCGTGCCCCGCAGGTGGAACTGAACCTGATCCCTACGGCGGTACAGGGCCACGAAGCCATCGCGCAGATCGTACGCGCCATCCGCCAGGCCGACAGCCTCGGCTTCGATGCGCTGATCCTGGCGCGGGGTGGGGGTTCGCTGGAAGACCTGTGGTGTTTCAACGAGGAAGCCGTGGCGCGTGCCGTGGCCGCCTGCGTCACGCCAATTGTCAGCGCCGTGGGCCATGAAACCGACGTGTCGATCAGCGACTTCGTGGCTGACGTGCGCGCGCCCACCCCGTCTGCGGCCGCCGAGCTGCTGGCCCCTGACAACAGCGGCCTTCGGCAACGCCTGGATGGCCTGCAACGGCGCCTGCTGCTGCGCATGCAGAACCGCCTGACCCACGACCGCCTGCGCCTGGAGTCACTCACCCGGCGCCTGCGCCACCCAGGCGAGCGTTTGCGCCAGCAGGCTCAACGCCTGGACGACCTGGACATGCGCCTGCGTCGCGCGTTCATGCTCAACCTCAACCAGCGCCGCGAACGCCTGGCACGCCTGGACGCCCGCCTGGCCGCGCAGCATCCGGGGCGTAACCTGAAACTGCTGAACCAGCGCCTGGACAGCCTGGCCGAGCGCCTGCCACGGGCCATGCGCGAGGTGCTCAAGGACCGTCGCCAGCGGTTCCAGGCCCAGTTGCAGACACTGCAGGTGGTCAGTCCGCTGGCCACTCTGGCCCGTGGATACAGCATTTTGCTGGATGAGCAAGGCCAGGCCATTCGCAGCGCCGAACAGACCCGCAATGGCCAACGCCTGACCGCCCGCCTGAACGAAGGCGAGTTGCTGGTGCGGGTCGAAGACAACCACCTGACCCCGGTCACCCTCTCACTACTGGACTGACACATGCCCCGCATGCTCGCGCCCCTGCTTGCCCTTTCCCTGCTGCTGCTGGCCGGCGGCGCCCAGGCCAGCTACATCACCCGCACACTGAACAAACCGGTACCCGGCGGTGTGGCAGTCGTCGACCTGGGCCCCGCCGCCAATGCACCCAGCGCCCGTTTCGACGGCAAGCCGGTGCTGGTGGTGAAGGAGCAGGACAACTGGCTGGCCATCGTCGGCATCCCGCTGACCCAGAAGCCCGGCACCGCAGTGCTGAACCAGGGCGGGCGCACCCTGCCTTTCAGCGTACGCAGCAAGAAGTACCCTGAGCAGCGCATCACCCTGAAGAACACGCGCCAGGTCAACCCGAACCCGGCCGACCTCAAACGCATCGAGCGCGAGCTGGCCGAGCAGATCAAGGCCTACCGCAGCTTCAGCCCGAACCTGCCGAGCAACCTGGTTCTCGACAAGCCGGTCAACGGCCCGCTGTCGAGCAAGTTCGGCGTGCGCCGCTTCTTCAACGGCGAAGAACGCAACCCGCATGCGGGGCTGGATTTTGCGGTGCCGGCAGGCACGCCGATCAAGACACCCGCCAATGGTAAAGTGATTCTGGTGGGGGATTATTTCTTCAACGGCCGCACGGTGTTCGTCGACCATGGGCAGGGCTTTATCAGCATGTTCTGCCACATGTCGAAAATCGATGTGCAGGTCGGCCAGCAACTGCGTCGTGGCGAGGTGGTCGGGCGCGTGGGCTCGACCGGGCGGGCAACCGGGCCGCACATGCACTGGAACGTCAGCCTGAACGATGCGCGGGTGGACCCGGCGATTTTCATTGGCGCGTTCCAGCCCTGAAACTGCGGCGCCTGCTTTGCGGGCACGCCCGCTCCCACAGGTACAGCGAAGCCTTCAGACACAGCACAATACTTGTGGGAGCGGGCATGCCCGCGAAGAGGCCAGCACAGTCGACAGCAGTTCAACTGTGTTGCGCCATCGAAAAATACTGCGCAAACATCAATAAGCGCCCAGCAGATCCAAGCCATAAAATCTCGCCTAATGGCTTTTTTTAAGCATTCCTCTCAATTTTTCCCGAACGCTTGCCATCCCCCACCCCACTGGTTAAGTTTGAAGGCATGAAAACCTTCAGCACCCTCATCCTGCTCCGACAACATCGCAGCCTCTGCCTGGTCAGCGCCCGACTACCAGGCTGAATCGCGTCGCCTCGCCTCTTCATATCGTTATCGCTCGGCAGGCCCGATCTCGGCCGCACACAAAAGGATTGCTTCCATGACCATGCTCAAAGACCCTTCGAAGAAATACCGCGCTTTCCCGACCATCGACCTGCCTGACCGTACCTGGCCGTCGAAGACCATCACCCAGGCACCTATCTGGTGCAGTTCCGACCTGCGTGACGGCAACCAGTCGCTGATAGAGCCGATGGACTCGGAGAAGAAACTGCGCTTCTGGAAGACCTTGGTGCAGGTTGGCGTGAAGGAGATCGAAGCCTCGTTCCCGTCTGCCTCGCAAACCGATTTCGACTTCGTGCGCACCCTGATCGAGGACGGCCACATCCCGGATGACACCACCATCCAGGTGCTCACCCAGGCACGTGAAGACCTGATTGCCCGTACCTTCGAATCACTGCGCGGTGCGAAGAAGGCCATCGTCCACCTGTACAACGCCACCAGCCCGTCGTTCCGCCGCATCGTCTTCAATCAGGACAAGCAAGGCGTGAAGGACATCGCGGTGAACGCGGCCAAGCTGTTCGTCAAGTACGCCGCCCAGCAGCCGGAAACCCAGTGGACCTTCCAGTACTCGCCAGAAACCTTCAGCGCCACTGAAATGGAGTTCGCCAAGGAGGTCTGCGACGCGGTCATCGAGGTGTGGAACCCTACCCCTGAACACAAGATCATCCTCAACCTGCCGGCCACCGTGGAAGTGTCCACGCCAAATATCTACGCCGACCAGATCGAGTGGTTCTGCCGCAACGTCAGCCGCCGCGACAGCGTGATCATCAGCCTGCACTGCCACAACGACCGCGGCACCGGCATCGCTGCCACCGAACTGGGCCTCATGGCCGGCGCCGACCGTGCCGAAGGCTGCCTGTTCGGCAACGGCGAGCGTACCGGTAACGTCGACCTGGTGACCTTGGCACTGAACCTCTACACCCAGGGCATCGACCCGTTGCTGGACTTCTCCGACATCGACGGCGTGCGCAAGGTGGTCGAAGAATGCAACCAGTTGCCGGTACATCCTCGTCACCCCTATGTGGGCGATCTGGTCCATACCGCGTTCTCCGGCTCGCACCAGGACGCCATCCGCAAGGGCTTCGCCAAGCAGCAGGATGGGGAACTGTGGGAGGTGCCTTACCTGCCGATCGACCCGGCCGACATCGGCCGCAGCTACGAAGCGGTAATCCGCGTCAACAGCCAGTCGGGCAAAGGCGGTATCACCTACCTGCTCGAGCAGGAATATGGCATCAGCCTGCCGCGTCGCATGCAGATCGAATTCAGCCAGGTGGTGCAGGGTGAGACTGACCGCCTGGGCCTGGAAATGACCGCCCAGCAGATCTACAGCCTGCTGCACAAGGAATACCTCCAGGCCAACGCGCCATATGCACTGGTCAGCCATCGCCTGCAGGAAGAAAACGGCCACAGCGCCGTGGAAGTGGAAGTTGCCGGTGAAGGCGAAACCACCCTGCACTGGCGCGGCAAGGGCAACGGCGCCCTGGAAGCACTGGTGGCCGGCCTGCCGATTGCCGTGGAGATCATGGACTACAACGAGCATGCGATTGGCGCTGGCACCAATGCCAAGGCAGCTGCCTACATCGAACTGCGCGTGGCCGGTGGCCGCCCGGTACATGGCGTGGGTATCGATGAGAACATCACCACGGCCAGCTTCAAGGCGCTGTTCAGTGCACTGAACCGCTCGCTGAGCCAGCAGGAAGCCAAGGCGGCCTGAAGCCTGGAATGAGGGATGAGAAAGCCCGCATCGTTTGATGCGGGCTTTTTTTGTGGGCCTGGACTGGCCCATTCGCGGGTAAACCCGCTCCTACGACGGCCTGTGTCCAAAACCCGGTGTGTGTCCACCGCAAATCGGTGCGTAGGAGCGGGTCTACCCGCGAAAGGGCCAGCACAACCACTGCAAATACCCCAGGCAAAAAAAAGGGGCGCCGACCAAGCGCCCCATAAGCCGTAAAGCACACAACTGTTTCAGTTAGCGTCCAGCAGCGCCATCGCCTCGGCACTGCACGCTTCGATCCGTGCCCAGTCACCGTTCTTGATCCAGCTGCTGTCGAGCATCCAGGTTCCCCCCACGCACATCACGTTTGGCAGTGCCATGTAGTTGCGCACGTTGGCCGGGTTTACACCACCGGTAGGACAAAAACGAATATCGCCGAACGGGCCACCAAAGGCCTTGATCGCCGCTACGCCGCCGCTGATTTCCGCCGGGAACAACTTGAACCGGCGGTAGCCCAGGGCATAGCCCATCATGATTTCGGACGGCGTGCTGATGCCCGGCAACAGCGGGATTTCGCTGTCCACGCCAGCCTCGAGAATGTCCTGGGTAATACCAGGGGTAACGACGAACTGCGCGCCCGCAGCTTCAACCGCCGCGAACATGCTGCGGTCGAGCACGGTACCGGCGCCGACACACAGCTCCGGGCGCTGCTCACGCAGCACCTGAATGGCCTTGAGGCCATGCTGTGAGCGCAGGGTCACTTCCAGGGTACGGATACCGCCAGCGGCCAGGGCGTCAGCCAGCGGCAGGATGTCTTCCTCACGAGCAATGGTGATTACCGGCAGGATGCGCGCCTTTTTGCAAATGGCGTCGATCCGCGCGGCTTTATCAGCCATCGAGAGCTTGGGCTGTGGGCGTTCAAGGGTGGTCATGACTGTGGATCCTTGGCTCATGGGCACCAGTAGATGTCCAGGGGGTCGTGAAGAAAAGCGCGAATCGGCATTTCAGTAAGGTCGTTGCCCGCCAGCGCGGCGCGCAGGGTAGCGAGTTTGCCCTGGCCTTGCACAGACAGCGCGATGAAGGCCGCGCTGGCCAGCAGCGAACGGGTCATCGACAGGCGCTGGTGCGGCACGCTCGGCGCCAGCATCGGCAGGCAGCGGCGTGGGCCCGCCAGGTCCAGGCCTGCTTCCAGGTTGGGACTGGCGGGGAACAGCGAGGCGGTATGGCCATCGTCGCCCATGCCCAGCACCAGCACGTCGATCGGCGGTAGCTCGGCCAAGGCCTGGTCAGCTTTGAGCGCAGCTGCATCAAGGTTCTCCGCCTGCTGGTACAGGCCAACGAAACGGGCCTTGGCCGCTTCGCCCTTCAACAGGTGACGGGCCAGCAGGCCGGCATTGCTGTCGGCGTGCTCCACCGGCACCCAGCGCTCATCAGCCAGGCTGACAGTGACCTTGGCCCAGTCCAGGTGCTCGCTGGCCAGTTTCTCCAGGAACGGCACCGGGCTGCGGCCGCCAGACAACACCACACAGGCCTGCCCCTTGGCGGCAATCGCGGCGCGCAGGCGCTCAGCCACATCATGAGCCAAGGACACGGACAGTGCCTTGGCATCCGCCAGTTCATGAGCCTTCACGGCCGCTGGCAGTTTCAATTCAGATATCCCCATACCACGCCCTCCCATCGCGTGTGATCAGTGCAATCGAGCTCATCGGCCCCCAGGAGCCCGCCGCGTATGGCTTGGGCGCATCGCCCGCATTACGCCAGCCGGCGATCAACTGGTCGCACCACTTCCAGGCATACTCGATTTCGTCCTTGCGCACGAACAGGTTCTGGTTGCCGCGCATCACTTCGAGCAACAGCCGCTCGTAGGCATCCGGAATTCGTGCACTGCGCCAGGCATCGGAAAAATTCAGCTGCAATGGGCCACTGCGCAGTTGCATGCCCTTGTCCAGGCCCTGCTCCTTGGTCATCACCCGTAAAGAAATGCCTTCGTCCGGTTGCAGGCGGATGATCAGCTTGTTACCGATCTGCAAACGCTGTTCCGGGGCGAAGATGTAGTGCGGCGTTTCCTTGAAGTGAATGACGATCTGCGACAGTTTTTGCGGCATGCGCTTGCCGGTTCGCAGGTAGAACGGCACGCCCGACCAGCGCCAGTTACGGATGTCGGCGCGCAGGGCGACGAAGGTTTCGGTGTCGCTCTGGGCGTTGGCGTTGTCTTCTTCCAGGTAACCCGGCACCGGCTTGCCTTCGCTGTAGCCGGCAATGTACTGGCCGCGCACCACGCTGGTGCTCAGGCCGTCGCCAGTGATCGGTGCCAGGGCTTTGAGCACTTTCACCTTCTCGTCGCGGATGGCATCGGCGGACAGTTCGCTGGGCGGGTCCATGGCGATCAGGCACAGCAACTGCAGCAGGTGATTCTGGATCATGTCGCGCAGTTGGCCGGCCTTGTCGAAATAACCCCAACGGCCCTCGATACCGACCTTTTCCGCGACGGTAATCTCCACATGGGAGATGGAATTCTGGTTCCACTGGGTTTCGAACAGGCTATTGGCGAAGCGCAGGGCAATCAGGTTCTGCACCGTCTCTTTGCCCAGGTAATGGTCAATGCGGTAAACCCGGCTTTCAGGGAAGAACCGCGCCACGGCATCGTTGACCCGGCGCGACGACTCCAGGTCGTGGCCAATAGGTTTCTCGAGCACTACCCGGGTGCGCGCAGCCAGCCCGACCTTGTCGAGGTTTTCGCAGATGGCCCCATACACCGCCGCCGCCGTGGCGAAGTAGGCGATCAGCGGCAGCTCGCCCGGCAGCTGCTCGGCCAGGGCCTGATAGCCCTCGGGCTGAAGGAAGTCCAGGTGCTGGTAATTCAGGCGGGCAAGGAAGCGCCCCAGCGCAGCAGGCTCGATATCTGCCTCGGGCACGTGCCGGCGCAGGTGGGCTTCGATGCTGTCCAGGTGCTCCTGCGCACTGCCGACCTCACGGGCGAGGGCCAGCAGGCGGGTGTCCGGGTGCAACAGGTTGGCCCGGTCGAGCTGGTAGAGCGCAGGAAACAGCTTGCGCAATGCCAGGTCGCCGAGGGCGCCAAACAGGGCAAAGGTGCAAGGTTCGACACTGATTGCGGCCATGATGTTGGTTCTTTCCTAAAGTTGGTCTAGGAATACCGCTTTCACACACGGTTTTCAAGGGATAATGTAGTAAAAACCACAACATTACACACAAGTGTTACAGACAAGTGGTACGTCAACCGCACCGACAGTACGATAGACGACCGTGCAAAAAGCCTGCTGCTCACACAGCCGGCTGTCTTCCCGACCCAAGGACACACCCATGGACCGCGTGCGAAACCTCCTGGAACAGATCCAGGGCCGCCTCGACGAGCTGAACAAGGCCGAACGCAAAGTCGCCGAAGTCATCCTGCTCAACCCGCAACAAGCCACCCGTTTCAGCATCGCTGCGCTGGCCCAGGCGGCCAAGGTCAGCGAACCGACCGTCAACCGCTTCTGCCGCTCGTTCGGCGTCAGCGGCTACCCCGAACTCAAGCTGCAACTGGCGCAGAGCCTGGCCAGTGGTGCCGCCTATGTCAGCCGCGCGGTAGAGGCCGACGATGACCCGGCCGCCTACACCCAGAAGATCTTCGCCAGCGCCATCGCCTCGCTTGACAGCGCCTGCCAGCAACTGGACCCGCAGCAGGTCAGCCGCGCCGTGGACATGATGATCCAGGCCCGGCAGATCCACTTCTTCGGCCTCGGCGCCTCGGCCCCGGTGGCCCTGGATGCGCAGCACAAGTTCTTCCGCTTCAACCTGGCCGTGTCGGCCCACGCCGATGTGCTGATGCAGCGCATGCTGGCCTCGGTCGCCCACACCGGCGATCTGTTCGTGATCATTTCCTACACCGGGCGCACCCGCGAACTGGTCGACGTGGCGCGCCTGGCACGTGAAAACGGCGCTTCGGTGCTGGGCCTCACCGCTGCAGGCTCGCCACTGGCCAATGCCTGCAGCCTGAGCC
The DNA here is from genome assembly GCF_043103905.1 of Pseudomonas sp. yb_2. Classification (NCBI taxonomy): domain Bacteria; kingdom Pseudomonadati; phylum Pseudomonadota; class Gammaproteobacteria; order Pseudomonadales; family Pseudomonadaceae; genus Pseudomonas; species Pseudomonas sp. yb_2. The sequence goes on from NZ_JBICKH010000006.1 coordinate 107,365, forward strand.
TGCACATTCCGCTGCCGGAAGATACCGACATCTACATGCCAATGACCTCGCGGATCATCCAGCTGACCGTGCTCGATGTACTGGCCACCGGCATGACCCTGCGCCGCGGCGTGGACTTCCAGCCCCACCTGCGCAAGATCAAGGAAAGCCTCAACGCCAGCCGTTACCCGATCGAGGACGACGAACTCAACTGAGCCGGTGCGCCTGCAAACGCAGGTGCGCACGCTGCCCAGGTGCCAGGCTCAGGCCTTCGCCACTGCCGCTGGTCGCCTCGACGCAGACAAAACGCTGCGACTCGCGGCCGGTCACCCCCATCAGCGGGCGATTGCCAGGGTGCCAGACCACGGTGTCGTCGCTGTCACCGGTGTCGATGCACAGCTCGCGCTGCCAGGCTGGGTCCTGCAATTGCACCCGTGGCGTACCGGGGTAGACCTTCTGGCAGCCGCCCTTGAGCTTCAGCGCGCCATCTTCACGGCAAGCCTGACGGTTGAGGCGGTCATAGCCCTCAATATCTTCCAAGCCAGACAGCGCTATCTCGGACACGTCACTGATGCGCCAGTACGCCAGCAGTGCATGGCTCAACTGGCAGGGTTCGCTGTCCTGATGCTCGGTGCTCAGGCTCAGTTCCATGCGGCTACCCAGCCGGGCGTGCAGGTCGACCTGCCAGTCGCACAGGTCCAGCCGCCATTTCAGGGTCACGCCCTCCTCGTCCTCACGGCTGTCCACCAGCTTCCAGTCCAGCAACCGCGCCCAACCGTGGGCCGGCCACAGGTCTTCGCTGGGATGACGGCCATACCATGGCCAGCACACCGGCACACCACCGCGGATCGCCCCCACCTGCGGCCACTGTTCGGCGCACCACAGCCACGGCCGTTCACCCGCTGGTTGAAAGTGCAGCAACTGCGCGCCCTGGCGGCTGAACACCGCCTGGCAACGGGGGTGGTCGATGATCAGGACATCGCGCTGCTGATAACGCTCCCACTCGAATGTCGGCCGGGGCCGCTGCGAGGAGAAGAAGCGATGGAGCGGATGTTCGGGCATGGTTCAGAGCTCTTGTTGTTTGAGATAGCGCTGTCTCGGCCTATCCCCAACACCCACTGCAGACCAGTGAGTGCCGGGAACCGAAAATGGATTGGCGTAAATTTACAACAAGTTGCCTCAGAATGACGACTGAATCTTCAAGCCAGCGACCAGCGCGTTATCCACCTCGTCCACCCCGCCAGGGCTCTTGATGTACTGCAGGTTGGGCCTCACGGTCAGCCAGTTGGTAACGTGGAAGCCGTAGTAGAGCTCTGCGTTGTATTCGGTACGCTGCAGCGGCACGAAACCAGGGTTGTCGTAATCGTTGATGCCGCTCTGTGCGTTGAGCAGTTCGGCGCGCTTCTTCACGTCGTCATTCACATGAATACGCGCCACGCCGAAGCCGATGTCATCCTTGGGCCGGGCGTCGAAAGCGCCTTTGTAGACCAGCCCCACCTGCTGGTAGTTGTCGACCACGTTGGTGGCCTTGTCGTGCACGGTGAAGTTGGCGAACAGGCTGAGGCCCCGGTTGACGTCGCCGCCATGGGCAGTGACCTGCTGCTGCGCCACCACCCACCATCCGTGCTTGCTGGAATGCGACTTGAAGGCCTCACCGGTCAGCCCCTGCGGGTTGCCGTTGACGTCGTCGTACACATCGTCAGCCTTGGCCGTGCTGTAGTAGTAACCCAGGCGGTACTCGCCCGGCAGGCCATTGACCTTGGGCGACCACACCGCTTCCACCGGCAAGATCGCCCCCTTGGTACCGCTACCGCTCAGCTTGAAGCCGTTGCCGGTTTCCAGGTTGGAAGGGTTCTGCTCGAAGGCCCCGACCTGTACGAAGAACTCCGGCGTGATGTTGTACTTCACCCGCAGCGCCCACTGGCTGACCGGCCAGTTGTACCAGATGCCGCCCACCCAGTTGCCCACCTGCGAGCCGCAGAAGGCCAGGTTCTGGAAGTCGCAAGGGAAGCTGTTGAAGTCCTCGCCCTCGCCAAAACGGCCAAATTTCACGTCCAGCGCGCCGTCGAAGTACTTCTGCTTGATCCACATCTGGGTCAGGCGCCAGGTCTGGCCACGGCCCCACACCTCCTGCACCGAGCTGAACTGCCCGGCGCGCGGGTCGCTGATGCGGTCGTTGGACAGGTTGCGACCGCTTCGCTCGGTGATTGCCAGCTTGAACTCGGCATCATGCCAGCCCAGTATCTTCTGCAAGTCCAGATGCGCGCCGAGGGCGAACTGGTCGCTGTAGCGTGCCGTCTTGTCGTCGTTGTAGCCGCCATGCAGGTTGCCAGCCACCTCACCCACATAATCGAGGGTGAAGTCATAGCCCTTGTCCAGCAGCTCGGTCCGGGTGCCGCCCCAGTCGCCGGTCATCCATTTGGATTCGCTGGAAAAAGCCTCGGCAGCCTGTGTACCGCTGCTGCCTACAAGTGCAAGCAAGGCCAACGATCCCAGTGTCTTGATGCGTTTGCGCTGTTCCATCCCTTTGCGTCCTCTTTTTCTTATTGATGGTGTAGACGAGTCAACGGCCTTTGAAGTGAGCCACGTTGTCCTTTGCGGTTGCGCCAGTACTGGCCAGGTGCAGGCGCTCGCCATTGGCGGCGTCGAACAGCAGCACCCGGGCCGGGTCGAATTGCAGGTTGAGGGTGTCGCCCACCCGGCACGCCACATCTGGCGCCAGGCGGCAGCACACCTTGGTCTGGTTGAGCGTGACGAACACCAGCAGGTCCGGCCCGGTGGGCTCTGTCACCTGCACCTCGGCGCGGATAGCCGGCAAACCATTGCCGTCAGCAGCGCCCAGGGCGATCTGCTCAGGGCGGATGCCGAGGATGATCTCGCGCCCCTCAAGCGCGTCAGCAGCCTCCCCCAAGGGCAGTTCGCAGCGCGCCTGGCCGCTGTCGAGCAGCGCCAGCAAGCGGCCATCCTGCCTGGCCAGACGCACCGGAATGAAGTTCATTGGTGGCGAACCGATGAAGCTGGCCACGAACTGGTTGGCCGGGTCGTTGTAGATCTGCTGCGGGGTGCCGAACTGCTGGATGATGCCGTCCTTCATCACCGCCACCTTGTCGCCCAGGGTCATGGCCTCGATCTGGTCATGGGTGACGTACACCGTGGTGGTCTTCAGGCGCTGGTGCATCAACTTCATTTCGGTGCGCATTTCGACCCGCAGCTTGGCATCGAGGTTGGACAGGGGTTCATCGAACAGGTAGATCTTGGGTCGCCGCGCCAATGCCCGGCCCATGGCCACGCGCTGCTGTTGGCCACCGGACAGCTGCGCCGGCTTGCGCGCCAGCAAGTGTTCGATCTGCAGCAACTTGGCCACCCGCGCCACTTCCTCGTCGATGGCGGCCTGGGGCAGCTTGCGAATCTTCAGGCCGAACTCGATGTTCTCGCGCACGCTCATGGTGGGGTACAGCGCATAGGACTGGAACACCATGGCGATATCGCGGTCCTTCGGGCTCATGCCACTGACGTCCTGTTCGTCGATGAGGATGGCGCCGCCGGTGATCTGCTCCAGGCCGGCGATACAGTTCATCAGGGTCGACTTGCCGCAGCCCGACGGGCCCACCAGGATCAGGAACTCGCCGTCCTTGATCGACAGCTGGATGTCCTTGAGGGTATCCGGCAGGCCGCTGCCGTAGGTCTTGTTCACATTGCGAAGTTCGAGCGTTGCCATGGCTTACCCCTTGACCGCGCCGGCCGTCAGCCCGCGCACAAAATATTTGCCTGCCACCACGTAGACCAGCAGGGTTGGCAGGCCAGCGATCATCGCTGCCGCCATGTCGACGTTGTATTCCTTGGCCCCGGTGCTGGTATTGACCAGATTGTTCAGGGCTACGGTGATAGGTTGCGAATCGCCGCTGGAGAACACCACGCCGAACAGGAAGTCGTTCCAGATCTGGGTGAACTGCCAGATCAGGCAGACCATGATGATCGGCGTGGACATCGGCAGGATGATGCGGCGGAAGATGGTGAAGAACCCGGCACCGTCCAACCGCGCGGCCTTGACCAGCGCGTCGGGGATGCTCACGTAGAAGTTGCGGAAGAACAGCGTGGTGAAGGCCAGGCCGTAGACCACATGCACCAGCACCAGGCCACCAGTGGTACTGGCCAGGCCAAGCTTGCCGAGGGTGAACGAGGCCGGCAGCAGCACGGTCTGGAACGGCAGGAAACAGCCGAACAGCAGCAGGCCGAAGAACAGTTGCGAACCTCGGAAGCGCCACATCGACAGCACATAGCCGTTCAGTGCACCAATCGCGGTGGAGATCAGCACCGCGGGCACGGTGATCATGATCGAGTTCCAGAAGTAACCGCTGACCGCTCCCCAGGCCTTGACCCAGCCTATGCCGGTAATCACTGCAGGCCAGCTCAGCAGGTTGCCGGTGGTGATGTCTTCGGGGGTCTTGAAGCTGGTCAGCAGCATCACCACCAGCGGCACCAGATACAGCAGCACGGCGATCAGCAACACGGCATGGATGGCCATGCGGCTGAGGCTGAGCACTGGCTTGTCGACAGGACTATGCATGGCGTTTGCTCCGCAGCTCCGAGTACAGGTAAGGCACGAGGATCGCCAGGATTGCCCCGAGCATCAGGATGGCGCTGGCCGAGCCCATGCCCATCTGGCCGCGGCTGAAGGTGAACGAGTACATGAACATGGCCGGCAAGTCGGAGGAGTAACCCGGGCCGCCGGCCGTCATTGCCGCCACCAGGTCGAAGCTCTTGATGGCAATGTGCGAAAGGATCATCAGCGCGCTGAAGAACACCGGGCGCAGGCTGGGCAGCACCACGGTCCAGTAGATGCGCGGCAGGCTGGCGCCATCCATCTGCGCCGCGCGGATGATCGACGGGTCGACGCCACGCAAGCCGGCAAGGAACATGGCCATGATGAAGCCCGAAGCCTGCCACACGGCCGCGATCACCAGGCAATACACCACCCGGTCGGGATCGATCAGCCAGTCCAGGCGAAAGCCCTCCCAGCCCCAGTCGCGCAGCAGCTTGTCCAGGCCCATGCCCGGGTTGAGCAGCCACTTCCAGGCGGTACCGGTGACGATCATCGACAGTGCCATGGGGTACAGGTAAATGGTGCGAATGAAGCCCTCGCGACGGATGCGCTGGTCCAGCAGCACCGCCAGCAACACACCGATGGCCAGGCTGATGGCGATGAACAGGCCGCCGAACAGAAGCAGGTTCTTGCTCGCCACCCACCAGCGGTCGTTGTCGAACAGACGGGCGTATTGCGCAAGGCCCGCCCACTTGTAGGTGGGCAGAAAGGTCGAGGTGGTGAAGGACAGCACGAAGGTCCAGAGGATGTAGCCGTAGAAGCCCACCAGGACGATGAACATGCTGGGTGCCAGCACCAGCTTGGGCAGCCAGCGCTGAAGCGCGTCCAGGGGTGAGGCCCGCAGTTGGGCGGTGGTCGTTGTCATGTATTGGATCCCGAGGTAGTGGCGATGCTACGCACCGCTTCGCGGGCAAGCCCGCTCCCACAGGTCCGGCGTCATGACCAGGAACAGTGGTGAGCAGGGCCCATCTGGGAGCGGGCGTGCCCGCGAACAGCCGTTACTGGGCAGCCTTGATAGCCGCCGCCAGCTTCTTCGCCGCATCGGCCGGGTCGGCCTTGGGGTCGTTGATGTAGTTGGTCACCACATCGAAGAACGCGCCCTGCACGGCCAGCGTGGTGGCCATGTTGTGCGCCATGCTCGGTTGCAGGCCGCCCGTTTTGGCGTCGGCCAGGAAGTCCTTGGCGGAGGTTTGAGCACAGGCATCGAAACCATACTTGCCCATGTCGGCAAGCATGTCGTTGCGTACCGGGATCGAACCCTTATTGATGCTGAAGACCTTCTGGAAGTCCTCACCCAGCACCTTGCGGGCGATGTCCTGCTGACCAGCAGAGGTGCCAGCGTTGTTCTGCTTGAACACCACCAACGAGTCGATGTTGTACAGGAAGGACTTGTCAGTACCGGGGAACGGCACGCACTGGTAATCCTTGCCAGCAGTTTTCTTCGCCAGGGTCCATTCGCTCTTGGCCCAGTCGCCCATGATCTGCATACCGGCCTTGCCGTTAATGACCTTGGCGGCTTCCAGGTTCCAGTCCTGGCCCTTGCCGTCCGGGTCCATGTAGGTGGCGACCTTCTTCAGCTCGGTCAGCGCCTTGACCATCTGCGGCCCGGTCAGCGTTGCGCTGTCGAGGTCGACCAAGGCCTTCTTGTAGCCATCGACGCCCATCACCGACAGCACCACGCTTTCGAACACGGTGCTGTCCTGCCAGGGTTGCCCACCATGGGCGAGCGGGATGAAACCGGCAGCCTTGAGCTTGTCGGCGGCGGCGTAGAATTCGTCGAGGGTGGTGGGCGCCTTGTCGATGCCGGCTTTTTTGAACACCTCGGGGTTGATCCACAGCCAGTTGATGCGGTGGATATTCACCGGTACGGCAACGTAGTCACCGTCGTACTTCACGGTGTCGGCCACTTTCTTGTCGAGCAGCGAGTCCCACTTTCCTTCCTTGGCCACATCCTTGAGCACATCGGCGTCGAGCAGGCCGGTGGCCGCCCAGTCCTGGATGTCCGGGCCTTTGATCTGCGCGACGCCCGGCGGGTTGCCGGCCACTGCGCGGCTTTTGAGCACGGTCATGGCCGTTGCACCACCGCCGCCGGCGACGGCGCCGTCCTTCCAGATGAAGCCGTCTTTTTCGACCTGGGCCTTGAGCACATCGACCGCCGCTTTTTCACCACCAGAGGTCCACCAGTGCACCACTTCGACACTGCCTTTGGCGTCAGCAGCCTGGGCACCCAAGGGGATTAACGAGGCAAAGGAAATTGCGGCAGCGAGACGGAGCGTGGAATTCATCGGAGCACCTTTCTTGTTGTTATGCCGTGCAAGTCGATCGCTTGCGTAGCATGAAGTCTAAACAGCGTGCCCGCCTCGTCAGGTAACGAAGCGATGCGTGAATGTCATCGTTTGGTTACATTGCCGGCCAGGTTGCTGGCCAGGCTGGGTGCCAGGGGCAAACCTGGCAGCAGCAGCGCCTGGTAGGCGTGATAGAGGTCGGGCTTGCCCGGCCAGAGGGACCCGGCCGGCTGGTTGTGCGCATCGAGTTCGTGGTGCCAGCTGCCGCCAATGGGGTCGATGAAATGGTTGGCGATAAAGCCCCAGCAGCAGCGGTACCACTGTTCGTAATGCGCCTCGCCGGTGCGTTGCAACAGGGCTGCCGCAGCCGCGCAAGCCTCAGCGTGCACCCAGTGCAATCGTGCATGCACCACCGGGCGATCAGCCCAGTCCAGCGTATAGACGAAACCCGGTTCGCCATCGACGTTCCAGGCCTGTTGGCAGGCTGTGTCGAACAATGCGCGGGCACTGTCCGGCAGCCATTGCGGGGCGTACAGGCCGGCCCGTTCAAGGCTTGCTTCCAGGTGCAACAGCAACCGCGCCCACTCCAGGGCATGCCCGGGTGTAGTGCCATAAGGCCGGAAGGGGTCGGCGGGGTGTTCGAGGTTGTAATCCGGCAGCGGCTGCCAATGGACATCGAAATGCTCGATCACCCGATAGCCGTTGGCGGTGGCATGGGTATGGATGATGCGTTCGGCGATACGCAAGGCACGTTGCAGCCACAGGCCGTTGCCGGTGACGTCTGCCAACGCCAGGAAGGCCTCGGTCGCGTGCATGTTGCTGTTGGCGCCCCGGTACTGCTCGGGAAGCTGCCAGGCGCGGGAGAAGGTTTCCCGCAGAGCACCTTCGTCTTCACTCCAGAAATGCGCTTCGATCACCTGGATTGCGTCTGCCAATAGCGTATTGGCGTCGACAGCGCCGGCCACCACCGCCGAGCTGGCGGCCAGCGCGACGAAGGCATGCAGGTACGCCGCCTTGCCGCTATCGTCGTGGCCGCCAGGATGGGCGAACCAACCGCCGTGGGTGGCATCCTGCATGGCACCGCGCAGTGCTGCCACACCGTGCTCGGCATAGGCCAGGCTACCGGGGATGCCCTGCAGGTGGGCCAGGGCAAAGCAATGGGTCATGCGGGCGGTGTTGATGGTTTCAGCACGGGCACCGGGGGCGAGTTGCCCATTGGCATCCAGGTTGCCGAAACCGTCGGGTAGTTTCGCGGCCTTGGCAAAGGCCAGCAGGCGCTGTGCTTCAGCCAGGCGCCAGGCGGTGTGGGCCGGGGCATTGAGCCAACTGTTCACATACAGGTTGAGGGGGGTCATGGGCCAGCTTGATCCTTGCCAGTCGTTTGCGAATTCTAGCCAGCGGGGTCATGGCGGATGTCACGAAGGACGACGGGATTGTCACCGGGCAGTGACATTTTGGGTGCCTGTGCGGGCCTCTTCGCGGGTGAACCCGCTCCTACGACGCAAACCTGACTCGGTCGTTGTAGGAGCGGGTTCACCCGCGAAGAAGCCCGCACAGGCACCCCAAAAACTCAATCCATACCCCGCGGCAGATACAGGGTCACCCGCAGCCCGCCCTCCCGCAGGTTCAGCAAGCTCACCTCGCCCCCATGGCTATGGGCGATGTTGCGCGCAATGCCCAACCCCAGCCCATACCCCTGCTGCTGCCCGGCCAGCCGGAAATGCGGCTCGAACACCTGTTCCAGCTGCTGCTGCGGCACCCCGGGCCCCTGGTCATCCACCTGCAGCACAAAACCCTCTGCCCCGTCGATGATGCGCAGCCGCGCCCGTTCGCCGTACTTGATGGCGTTGTCGATCAGGTTGCCGATGCAGCGACGCAACGCCAGCGGCTTGCCCGGGTATGGCGCCAGCGCCTGGCCCTCGACGGTGATGCGACCATCGCCCAGGTAAGGCTCGGCCAGAATCTCCAGCACCTGGTTAAGGTCGACCGGCTCGATGTTTTCGTGGATGTCGGTGTCCTTTACGCACTGCAAGGCGCCTTTGACCAGCAACTCCAGCTCGTCCAGGTCCTGGCTGAACTTGGCCTGCAGGCGCTCGTCCTCCAGCAGTTCGACGCGCAGGCGCAGGCGGGTGATCGGCGTGCGCAGGTCGTGGGAAATGGCGCTGAACAGCTGGCTGCGTTCGGTCAGGTAACGGCTGATACGCTCGCGCATGCTGTTGAATGCCCGGCTCACCTCGACCACTTCACTGCCGCCTGCTTCAGCCACTGGCGCCACATCGGCACCCAGCGACATCTCTCGGGCGGCCCGCGCCAGGCGCTTCAGTGGCCAGCTTTGCCAGTGCACCAGCAAGCCGATGAACAGCAACAGCAAGGCCGTGGTCAGCACGATGAAGCCGATCTGCTGGCGCGGCAGGCGTTCGGCTTCCAGCCCCGTGTACGGTTCGGGCAACAGCGAGGCGATGTACAACCATTCGCCCTCGCCCAAGCGGATCTGCGTGACCAGTACCGGGGGTTTCAGCGGCTCCAAGGTCAGCGAATAATGGGCCCATGAGCGCGGCAGCTCGTCGAGTTTGAGGCCGCTGTTGAAGATGCGCAGGTCGTCAGGCCCGACAAACTCCACGGAAATTTCCATCTGCGAACCCAAGCGCTCGTGCAGCACCTGCTGAAACACATCGATCACCGCCTGCTTGCGAGGGGTGACGGGCAGTGCCTGCATGTCCAGCGGCGTGGCGTTGAGCGACACGAAGAAACGCGTGCCGCCCATGCTGCGCAATTGGTCGAGCACCAGCGGCCGGTAGGCCACCGGCAGCGAGCGGAAGTAACTGACGCTGGCACTCATGGAATGCGCCAGGCTGCTGGCGCTGGCACGCAGCCCCTGAAGCTGGCTGGCGCGCAGCTGAGATACCCAGATAATGCTGGACAACCCCTGGGCCAGCAGGACAACCAGCAAGGTCAGCAGCAGCATGCGCCCCAGCAAGGAGCGCGGCAGCAGGCGCCAGCGCCGCTCAGGGCGCACAGCAGACATGTGCCGCCAACAAGTAGCCACTGCCGCGCACCGTGCGGATCAGCCGGGGAGGCTTGTCGGTATCGCGCAGGCGCTGGCGCAGACGGCTGACCGCCATGTCGACGATACGGTCCAACGGCATCGGTTCGCGACCACGGGTGGCGTTGCCGATGGTGTCGCGGTCGAGGATTTGCTGCGGGTGATCGAGGAACAGTTTGAGCAGGGCAAAGTCGGCGCCGGAGAGAATCACCTCCTCTCCATCACGGTGGAACAGGCGGTGGCTGACCGTGTCCAGGCGCCAGTCGTCGAAGGCCAGCACGGCGTTGCCCGGCGCCGTCTGGCCGAACTCGGTGCGACGCAACAAAGCCTTGATTCGCGCTTGCAGTTCGCGGGGGCTGAACGGCTTGCCCAGATAGTCGTCAGCGCCCAGCTCCAGGCCGATGACCCGGTCGGCCTCGTCCGAACTGGCGGTGAGCATGATGATAGGTACGCGCGCCTGGCGAGGGTGCTGGCGTACCCAGCGGCACAAGCTGAAGCCGTCTTCGTCGGGCAACATGACGTCAAGAATGACTAGGTCGCAGGGCGTGGTTTCCAGCGCGTGGCGAAAGCCCTTGCCGTCAGCCTCGGCATGCACCTGGAAGCCGGATCGACTCAGGTAGGTTTGCAGCAGTTCACGGATTTCCTGGTCGTCGTCGACCATCAGGATCGATTTGCCGGCAGTGCTCAAGGTGGTCCTTCCTCTTGTTGATTACAGGTCTTTTTGCCTGCTGTCGGGTATTGCCATCGGGGCCGCAAAGCGCCCCCCTCAGTGATCCAACGCCTGCTGCAACGCTACCCCTGCTCCCTCCAACCCGGAAAACTCCGCCGTCACCAGCCACACCGGCACCCCGGTGAAATAGCCACTCATACACCCCTTGTCGGCAAAACTCGCGGCAAACCCGCTACGCAGGAACAGCTCGGCAAAGCGCGGAATCACACCGCCCACAATATAGACCCCGCCTCGCGCGCCCAGCGTCAGCACATTATTACCCGCCACTCGCCCAAGGAAACGACAGAACTGCTCGACCACCGCCAGCGCCCGTGGCTCCCCGCCCAGCGCGGCATCGGTGATATGCGCCGGGGTCTTGTGCCTGGGCGTGTCGCCGTCCAGCGCACAGATCGCCTGGTACAGCCGCACCAGGCCACCCCCACTGAGCACGGCCTCGGCGCTGACATGACCGATCTGACTGTGGATCTGCTGGTGGATTGCCGCTTCGCGAGCATTGCCTACCGGCAGGTCAACATGCCCGCCTTCACCCGGCAGGGCCTTCCAGAGCTGTTCGCCCAGGCGCAGCAGCGAGCCCACACCCAGGCCAGTACCTGGCCCGATCACCAGTGCCGGCCTCGAGGGGTCGGCCTGGCCGGGGCACACCTCGCGGAACTCGCCTTCGCGCAGACGCGTCATGCCCAGTGCCATTGCGGTGAAATCATTGATCAGCAACAGTCGCTCGACCTGCAAGGTCTTGCAAAATGCCGTGCGACTCAGGCGCCAGTGGTTGTTGGTGAAGCGGAATTCATCGCCATCGACCGGGCCGGCCACCGCCAGGCACACCGCCGCCAGGCCACCGCGGGCGATACCTTGGCTTTCCAGGTAGGCCTCGATGGCCTGCTCCGGGTTGGTGTAGTCCACGGTGGCGAAAACATTTACTTCATGCAGCTGGTTGTCACGCCACAACGCAAAACGGGCATTGGTGCCGCCAATATCACCAACCAGCAGGTGCTTCATTTGAGGTGCTCCAGGGCCGAGGTAAAGGCACTGGCGCCCTGCTCTGCCGGGCTGAACGCCATGCGCATGAAGCCGAACAGCTCGCGCCCACACCCCAGGTCGTTGCCCTGGGGTGCCGGCGGCAGCTCACGGCTGGCCAGTTCTTCGGCCGACACCATGATCCGCAACGTGCCTTCGACTCCGTCGACCCGCACGATATCACCATCGCGCACCCGCGCCAGCGGGCCGCCGTCGTAAGCCTCCGGGCAAACGTGGATGGCCGCGGGGATCTTGCCCGAGGCACCGGACATGCGCCCGTCGGTGACCAACGCAACCTTGTAGCCACGGTCCTGCAATACACCGAGGAACGGGGTGAGCTTGTGCAGTTCCGGCATGCCATTGCAGCGCGGGCCCTGGAAGCGCACCACCGCGACAAAGTCACGCTCCAGCTCACCGGCCTTGAACGCATCGGCCAGCGACTGCTGGTCCTGGAACACCCGCGCCGGGGCCTCGACCACCTGGTGCTCGGGGGCGACGGCAGATACTTTCATCACGCCACGGCCCAGGTTGCCTTCCATCACCCGCAGACCGCCTTCGGCCGAGAATGGTCGCGACACCGGGCGCAGGATGCTTTCGTCCAGGCTGTGTTGCGGCCCTTCGCGCCACACCAGCTTGCCATTGTCGAGGAAGGGTTCCTGGGTGTAGCGGCGCAGGCCATGGCCGGCCACGGTGTTGACATCTTCGTGCAGCAGGCCGGCGTCGAGCAGTTCACGAATCAGGAAGGCCATGCCGCCGGCAGCCTGGAAGTGGTTGATGTCGGCCTTGCCGTTGGGGTAGACGTGCGACAGGGTCGGCACCACTTCGGAGAGGTCGGCCATGTCCTGCCAGGTCAGCTGGATACCCGCAGCCTGGGCGATCGCCGGGATGTGCAGGGTGTGGTTGGTCGAGCCGCCGGTAGCGTGCAGCGCGACGATGGAGTTGACCAGCGCCTTCTCGTCGACGATTTCGCCCAGCGGCATGAAGCTGCCGCTGGCCTTGGTCATGCGCGTCACCTGCTGCGCAGCCTCGGCGGTGAGTGCGTCACGCAGCGGCGTGTACGGGTTGACGAACGAGGCGCCCGGCAGGTGCAGCCCCATCACTTCCATCACCAACTGGTTGGTGTTGGCGGTGCCGTAGAAGGTGCAGGTGCCGGGGCTGTGGTAGGAATTCATCTCGGACTCCAACAGCTCTTCGCGGCTGGCCTTGCCTTCGGCATAGCGCTGGCGCACATCGGCCTTCTGCTTGTTGGAGATGCCGGAAACCATTGGCCCACCCGGGACGAAGATGGTCGGCAGGTGGCCGAAGCGCAACGCGCCCATCATCAGGCCGGGGACGATCTTGTCGCAGATGCCCAGCATGAGTGCCGCGTCGAACATGTTGTGCGACAGCGCTACCGCCGTGGACATCGCGATCACTTCACGGCTGGCGATCGCCAGCTCCATGCCCGGCTCGCCCTGGGTCACCCCATCGCACATGGCCGGCACGCCACCGGCGAACTGGCCGACCGAACCGACCTCGCGCAGGGCCTGCTTGATCTGCTCGGGGAAGTGCAAGTAAGGCTGGTGGGCAGACAACATGTCGTTGTAGGCCGAGACGATGGCCACGTTGGCCGCGTTCATCAGGCGCAGAGTCTGCTTGTCTTCGCTGCCGCAACCGGCCACGCCGTGGGCGAAGTTGGCGCACTGCAGGCTGGCACGCATGGGGCCTTCACTGGCCGCACCGCGAATCAGTTGCAGGTAGCGTTCGCGGGTGGCGCGGCTGCGTTCGACCAGCCGCTGGGTGACCTCAAGGATGCGCGGATGCATGTACTGGACTCCAGGCTAATTGTAAGGGCGGTTTACCGGGCATTTCCCCTCCAAACGATTGCGGCCTAGGCTCATGGTTAGGAGCCCGCTGCATCGGTGGAGGCACGACGCCCAACCACTCGTTGTATATTTAAACAAAATACTGCCACTAAAAAGGCTTGTTTTCTATCAGCCAGTGAATAATCTTGTAATTCCAACAACAAAACCGTTTCAGTGAAGCTCCTTTGTGCCACAGGTTTCACTCGAACTGCCAGAGGTACTGCCATGACCCTTCGCATCGCCATCAATGGATTCGGCCGAATCGGGCGCAATGTCCTGCGCGCACTGTATACCCAAGGCTACCGCCAGGACCTGCAGGTCGTCGCCATCAACGACCTGGGCGACAGCACCATGAATGCCCACCTGCTCAAGTACGACAGTGTCCACGGCACCTTCGACGCGACCGTCGAGGCCGACCACGAAAGCCTGACGGTCAACGGTGACCGTATCGCGGTCAGTGCCATTCGCAATCCGGCCGAACTGCCCTGGAAGGCCGAGGCGATCGACGTGGTGTTCGAGTGCACCGGGCTGTTCACCGACCGCGCCAAAGCCGCTGCGCACCTGGCCGCCGGGGCGGGCAAGGTGATTGTCTCGGCGCCGGCCAAGGGTGCCGATGCCACCGTGGTATACGGGGTCAACCACGACATCCTGCGCGCCTCGCACCAGATCATTTCCAATGCCTCCTGCACCACCAACTGCCTGGCGCCGATCGCCCAGGTGCTGCACCGTGAGTTCGGCATCGAGCAAGGCCTGATGACCACCATCCACGCCTACACCAACGACCAGGTGCTGACTGACGTTTACCACAGCGACCCGTACCGCGCGCGTTCAGCCACCCAGTCGATGATCCCGAGCAAGACCGGTGCCGCCGAGGCCGTGGGCCTGGTGCTGCCGGAGCTGGCCGGCAAGCTGACCGGCATGGCGGTGCGGGTGCCCGTCATCAACGTGTCGTTGGTGGACCTCACCGTCAACCTCAAGCGCGAGGCCACGGCCGAGCAAGTGAACCAGCTGTTCCTCGAGGCCAGCAAGCATTCCAAGGTATTGGGCTACAACGCCCTGCCATTGGTTTCCTGCGATTTCAACCACAACCCGCTGTCGTCGATCTTCGATGCCAACCATACCCGGGCCAACGGGCGGATGCTCAAGGTGCTGGCCTGGTATGACAACGAGTGGGGGTTCAGCAACCGGATGCTGGACAACTGCCTGGCGCTGCACCGGGCTGGCTGAGCATGACAAGGCATTTTCGGCGCCTATGAAATCGAGCGCCGCCCGCGCGGCGCATCGCGAGCAAGCTCGCTCCTACATTTGTTTCGGGCCAGTCCATCCTGTGCCACTCGCGCGCGACCGCCTTGTTTGTACGACGCGATATCGAGCCATGCGCCAGGGCGTTCGCGCGCAAATCCCACAGGCATAATTGGCCCGAAACAAATGTAGGAGCGAGCTTGCTCGCGATGCGCCGCGCGGGCGGCGCTCGATTTCAAATACACAGAAAATCCACCGCCAAGCGCCCGCAGACTCACAATCTTTACCTTTTCCTGATACTTCCACACTTGACCCGCCGCACGGATGATAAGCATTATCATTAACCTTTCGTCGGCCAGGTCCCCCCGTGAGTCAGTCCCGGTTCAATTCCGTCTTCCTCGTTCAGCGCCTCACCCTGCTGCGTACCCTGCAGCGCATGGTCGGTAACCCCAGCACGGCCGAAGACCTGCTGCAGGAAACCTACCTGCGGGTGTCCCGCGCGCTGGGCGAGCGGCCCATCGAGCACATCGAGCCGTTCGTGTTTCAGACCGCGCGCAACCTGGCGCTGGACCACCTGCGTGCACGCCGGGTGCAGGCACGCATGCTGGTCGACGACGTGCCCGACGAAGTGCTGCACAGTGTCGCCGCGCCAGCCACCAGCAGCGAGGATGCCGCCCACGCCGAGCAGTTGCTCAAGCACCTCAGCGTCAGCCTCAATCAACTGAGCGAACGCCAACAACGCATTTTCATCCTCAGCCGCCTGCATGGCGCCACCTATCTGAAAATCGCCGAACAACTGAGTGTTTCGCCCAGCACGGTACAAAAGGAACTGAAACTGATCATGGCAATCTGCATGGGTGTTGCCGAACGACTCAAGTGAGCTGCCCCCAGGCGAACGGCAACGCAAAGCCCTTGCCACACCCCGCCTTAGCCTTGATCATTCGCAAAAAAACCATTCAAGGATTCACCGTGACCGACAGCCCTGCCCCTCGCCCGTCACCTGCCAGGCCTGATGCCCGTGCTCGTGCCATGGACGAGGCGCTGGACTGGCTGGTGCGCCTGCAATGCGCAGATGCCGCAGACACCCAGGCCTTTGAAGCCTGGCTGAGCGCCGCGCCCGAAAACGCCGAGGCCTATGTCGAAGCCGAGGCGCTGTGGAACGGTACGCCGTTGCACAAGGTGGCCACGCACATGCACCAGCAGCAACGCAGGTCATGGCGCGGGCGCCTGCGCAGTCACTGGAAACCCCTGGCCACCGCAGCGCTGCTGCTGGTCGGGCTATTCACCGTCGGTAACCTGCCCATGCGCCTGCAGGCCGACCACCTTACGGTGGTCGGCGAGCGCCAGCGCCTGCAACTGGAAGACGGCGCAAAAGTGCTGCTCAACACCAATTCGGCATTCGCCAGCGAACGCCAGGACGGCCGCCAGGTCGCCCGCCTGCTACAGGGCGAGGCTTACTTCCAGGTCCCCGAGGGCGCGCAGCTGCCGCTGGAGGTGGAAGCCGGGCCGTTGCGCGCACAGGTGCGCGACACCGACTTTGCCGTGCGCTACCTTGACGGCGAGGCCCAGGTACGGGTGCAACGCGGTGATGTCGACCTGCAGGGGGAGCGCGACCAGCGCATCCGCCTGAGTGCCGGCGACAGCATCAGCGTCGGCCCCCAGGGCTTTGGCCAGCGCCAGCGCCCCGACATGCACAAGGACCTGGCCTGGATCGACGGCCGCCTGGTGTTCGAGAACTGCCCGTTGAGCCAGGTGCTGGCCGAAGTGCAGCGCTACTACCCGGGCTGGATCATCAACCGCAATGCGCAGTTGGAGCACGTTGCCGTCACCGGTAACTACCGCCTCGACCAGCCACTGGAAACCCTGCGCGCACTGGCCCACATCACCTCGGCACAACTGCATGAGTACCCGGCGCTGGTCATCCTGAACTGACCCCTGAATTATTTTTACGCGATCGCACTCGCCCGCCCGTCTCGTTATAGCCAATGCAACTGATTCTTGTTTGAGAACGAGAACAGCCATCACCTATAACAGCCCGCGCGTCTGGGAGCGCTTCCGATGTCCACTGGTCCTACCCGCTCGTCCAACCTTCCCCGCCGTACAGGACAACTGTCCCTGTTGACCCTTGCCCTGCTCGCCAGCGGTGCCTGCAGCCTGCCGGCGCTGGCCGCCGAGCCGGCCCAGGCCAGCAGCCCGCGCATGGGCGACTACCGCTTCAGCATCGGCCAGCAGCCGCTGGTGTCGGCGATCAACGCCTTCAGCCAGGTCACCGGCTGGCAGGTCGGCTTCAGCGCCGAGCTGGCCGACGGCGTGGCTTCGCCAGGCGTACAGGGTTCGCTGCCGCCAGATGCTGCCCTCAAGCGCCTGTTGCGGGGCACCGGGCTGAGCTTTCGCAAGATCAGCAACGGCAATGTGGTACTGGAGCGCCAAACCGCAAGCAACGTGATCGCCCTGCAGCAGGTGACCGTCAGCGCTACCCGCAGCGCTCAGGACGTCAGCCAGGTACCCAGCACTGTCAGTGTGCAGACCCGTGAGCAACTGGACCGGCAGAACGTGAACAATATCCAGGATCTGGTGCGCTACGAGCCGGGGGTTTCGGTATCCGGAACCGGCCAACGCAGCGGGCTGAACGGCTACAACATCCGTGGTATCGACGGCGAGCGGATCCTCACCCAAGTCGACGGCGTGTCGATCCCCGACAGCTTCTTCTACGGCCCTTACGCCCAGACCCAGCGCAACTACGTCGACCCGGAAATCGTCAAGCGTGTGGAAATCCTCCGCGGCCCGGCCTCGGTGTTGTATGGCAGCAACGCCATCGGCGGTGCGGTGAGCTACTTCACCCTCGACCCGGACGACATCATCAAGCCCGGTAAAGATGTGGGGGCACGCCTGAAAACCGGCTACAGCTCGGCCGACGAAAGCTGGCTGACCTCCGCCACCGTCGCCGGCCGCCAGGGTGACTTCGACGGCCTGCTGCACCTGAGCCAGCGCAACGGCCACGAGACCGAAACCCACGGCAGCCACAGTGGCGACGGCCTGTCGCGCACCGAAGCCAACCCGATGGATGCGCGCACCACCAACGTGCTGGCCAAGCTGGGCTGGAACTACGCCGACGACGCACGCCTGGGGTTCACCTACGAGCGCTACAAGGATGACCGTGACCAGAACATCCTCAGCGCGGTGGGTGGGCCGTTCATTCCGGGCTTCGGTGGCATGAACTCGTACCGCATGCGCCAAGGCAACGACACGATCACCCGTGAACGCTTCGGCCTCAATCATGAATTCGACCTCGATAGCGTGGTCGCGGATCACGTCAAATGGAGTTTCAACTACCAGATCGCGAAGACCGACCAACGTACCGATGAGCTGTATGTCGCCTCGGGACGCCAAGTGTTTCGGGACCGGCAGACTACCTACAAGGATCGCCAGTGGGTATTCGACGCCCAATTGGACAAGGCCTTCAGCATTGGCCAAACCGACCACCTGTTTACCTACGGCACCACACTCAAACAGGAGAAAGTCACGGGTTCACGTAGCGGCACCGGCACTTGCCTGAACATCGGTGGTACCTGTACAGCCATCGGACAGGACAGCGCGCGTGACGGGCAGGCCTTGGTCAGCGACTTCCCGGACCCGACCGTGAATACCTACAGCCTGTTCGCGCAGGATGAAATCCGCTGGAACAACTGGACCTTCATGCCCGGCGCGCGCTACGACTACACCCGCATGGAGCCCAAATTCACGGAGGAATTCCTGCGCGGTCTGGAGTCCAGCGGTACGGCGCCTACCGCCCAGGACGATTCGGACAAGAAGTGGCACCGCGTCTCGCCCAAGTTCGGCCTGACCTACGCCTTCAACGACAATTACACCTGGTACGGCCAGTATGCAGAGGGCTTCCGCACGCCGACCGCCAAAGCCATGTATGGCCGCTTCCAGAACCTGGACCAAGGCTACCGCGTGGAGGGCAACCCTAACCTTGAGCCTGAAAAGAGCAAAAGCTACGAAACCGGCCTGCGTGGCAACTTCGACGCCGGCAACTTCGACGTGGCAGTGTTCTACAACAAGTACCGTGATTTCATCGACGAAGATGCCGTGCAAAGCGCCAATCTGGAACAGACCTTCCAGGCCAACAACATCAAGCACGCCACCATCAAGGGTGCCGAATTCAAGGGCCGCCTGAACCTCGACCACTTCGGCGCACCGCAGGGTCTCTATACCCAAACTTCGATTGCCTACACCTATGGTCGTAACGATGACACCGGTCAACCGCTGAACAGTGTCAACCCGCTCAAAGGCGTATTTGGCCTGGGCTACGAGCAACAGAACTACGGTGGCTTGCTGAGCTGGACGCTGGTCAAGCGCAAGACCCGTGTCGACGACAGCACCTTCTATTCGCCTGACGGTTCTACCTCGAAGTTCCGCACCCCGGGCTACGGTGTGCTGGACCTGACCGGTTACTACAAGGTCACCGACGACGTCACCATCAACGCCGGGCTGTACAACCTTACCGACAAGAAGTACTGGCAGTGGGATTCGGTGCGCAGCTACGACGGCCAGGGTGAGGCGGCTGTGACCCAGCCAGCCAACATCGACCGCCTGACCATGCCGGGGCGCAACTTCGGTATCAATGTGGTTTGGGATATCTGATCGCTTTAAATGTGCATTGGTTGTGAGATCGAGCGCCGCCCGCGCGGCGCATCGCGAGCGAAGCTCGCTCCTACATCTGTTTCGGGCCTATAACACCTGTGACCGCGCGCGACCGCCTTGTTGGCTCGACACAATACAGAGCCGGACAGCAAGGGGCCGCGCGCATAAGGCGCAGGAATAACTGGCCCGAAACAGATGTAGGAGCGAGCTTCGCTCGCGATGCGCCGCGCGGGCGGCGCTCGATCTCTCAGGCGCTGCAATAACCAATCTGAAAAAAACCTTTTTTTACTGTCCCGCTCCCGCTGTTTCGTCTTGTATCTAGACGCCCTCTTTCCAAGGACTCCCCCATGACCGACCGCCCAGCCCTGCGCTCCCAGCGCCTGAACCAGATCACCCACGCCCCGCACGCCGAGCTGGATGCCCTGGTGAAATCCCACGCGCCTTTCGACAGCCGCGAAAGTTTCGCCCGCTTCGTCGTCGCACAGTACCTGTTCCAGTCCGAGCTGCAGGCCCTGTACAACGACCCTCAGCTGATCGCAATCGTCCCTGATCTGGCTGAGCGCTGCCGTGCCGAGCAGGCCCGCCTTGACCTTGCCGACCTCGACACCGAAGTACCGGCCGCCGTACCGGGTGCCGTGGGCAAGCCGAGCCTGGGCGAGGCAATGGGCTGGATCTTCGTCTCCGAAGGCTCCAAACTGGGCGCTGCGTTTCTGATCAAGCGTGCCGTGGCCCTGGAACTGTCCGACAGCTTCGGCGCCCGTCACCTGGGGGAGCCCGCCGGTGGCCGTGCCGAAGGCTGGAAGCAGTTCACCCGCATCCTCGATGGCCTGGCGCTCTCGCCTGAAGAGGAAGCGGCTGCCGAACGCGGTGCAGTGGCCGCCTTCGAGCGCTTCACCCAGTTGCTCAAGCACGCCTACGCTGCGGATGCCGCGCTGGTCTGATACGCCGTAGCCGGCCACCCCTCCGGTGGCCGAACCGTTTTATGCAGTGAGAACATGACCCTACCAGCCCGCTCGAAACTCGCCCGCCTGTCGTATGGAATCCTGGCCTACGTGAGCCTCGGGGTGGGCCTGGTTGCCATTGTGATTCCCGGCTTGCCGACCACCGAGTTCATCCTGCTGGCCGCCTGGGCCGCCACACGCAGTTCACCGCGCCTGTCGGCATGGCTGGAGAACCACCGGCTGTTCGGGCCAATTCTGCATAACTGGCGCAACGGCAAGGTGATCCAGCGCCGGGCCAAGGTCAGCGCAACCATCAGCATGCTGCTGTGCGCGGGCCTGATGCTGACCTTTCTGGAACATCACTGGCCGGTATTCCTGGCAATCGCCGGCATGACCCTGGGCAACCTGTGGATCTGGTCACGCCCGGAACATGCCTGCCCTGCCCCGTCACAAGCTCAGCAGCCCTGAATACAAGGCGTAGGCCGCCAGCGCGGCACCCACCAGCACGGCGGCGAAAATCAGCTTTTCCCAGGCCGTGAACAACGTCTGCCCCTGCTCATGCTTGGCCCTCGCGAACAAGATGACGCCGGGGGCGTACAGCAGCGCCGAAAGCAGCAGGTACTTGAGCCCGCCGGCATACAGCAGCCACACGGCATACAGCAGGGCAACCAGCGCCACCAGCAAGTCCTTGCGCCGCAACCTCGGCTGCCCGCCATAGGTTTCTGCGCGCATCGCCAGCAGCACGGCATAGGCCGCAGACCACAGGTAGGGCACCAGGATCATTGACGAGGCCAGGTAGATCAGACTGGTGTACGTACCGGCGGAGAACAGCGTAATCAGCAGGAAACCCTGAATCATGCAGTTGGTCAGCCACAGGGCGTTAGCCGGCACATGGTTGGCGTTTTCCTTGGCCAGAAAGCGCGGCATGGTCTTGTCCCGCGCCGTGGCGTAAAGGATTTCGGCACACAGCAGCGCCCATGAAAGCAAGGCGCCAAGCAGCGAGACCGCCAGGCCGAGGCTGATCAGCAAGGCGCCCCAGGGGCCGACGATATGCTCCAGCACCGAGGCCAGCGAGGGGTTCTGCAGACCGGCCAGTTCCGGTTGGGTCATGATGCCCAGCGACAACACGTTGACCAGCACCAGCAGCGCCAGCACACCCAGAAAACCGATGACCGTGGCCTTGCCCACATCTGACCGACGCTGGGCGCGCCCGGAATACACACTGGCGCCCTCGATGCCGATGAACACGAACACGGTCACCAGCATCATGTTGCGC
The DNA here is from genome assembly GCF_043103905.1 of Pseudomonas sp. yb_2. NCBI lineage: Bacteria > Pseudomonadati > Pseudomonadota > Gammaproteobacteria > Pseudomonadales > Pseudomonadaceae > Pseudomonas > Pseudomonas sp. yb_2. The sequence continues at coordinate 128,969 of NZ_JBICKH010000006.1, forward strand.
ACCTGCTCCAGCACGCTGCCGAATTGTGGGTTGCTCAAGCCCCAGATATCCCGGGTGAAGATATCGGCGCGGAAGGCAAATGCCGCGATCACCACGAAAATCAGCAAAGGCACCACTTTGGCCACGGTGGTGACCTGGTTGATGAAGGCCGCCTCCTTGATACCGCGCAGCACCAGAAAATGTACCGACCACAGCAGCAGCGATGCACAACCGATGGCGATGGGTGTGTTGCCTTCGCCGAACACCGGGAAGTAGAAGCCCAGGGTGCTGAACAGCAGCACGAAATAGCCGACGTTGCCCAGCCAGGCGCTGATCCAGTAGCCCCAGGCCGAGGAAAAGCCCATGTACTCGCCAAAGCCGGCCTTAGCGTAGGCATATACCCCCGAGTCCAGTTCCGGCTTGCGGTTGGCCAGGGTCTGGAACACGAAGGCCAGGGCCAACATGCCGACCGCGGTGATCCCCCAGCCGATCAGCACTGCGCCCACATCAGCACGCGCGGCCATGTTCTGCGGCAGCGAGAAGATCCCGCCGCCAATCATCGACCCGACCACCAGCGCGATCAGCGCGCCCAGGCGCAGCTTCTGTCCCGGTTCGCTCATGAGCCTCCCTTTCTTCGAGCCCTGTCATGCGTTTGAAACAGCCTTGCGGGCTATATGAATATCGTTACTTATACTAAAGCTGTGCGTTCAACCTATATCACTCATAACTGCTTTGTCTATGTGCCTGCTCTCTCAAAACTAGCAGCAGTCCGGCAACTAGAAAAGAAACGGATAAAACTCGAAATTCTTGTGGAAAATTTGCGAAAGCGGCAAAAGCAGCTAGTTTCAAGCATCGCAGGCTGAACAGAGCGTTTGCTCTAGAAGGACATGGAGGTGCCAGTACGCAAGGCCTGCAGCTCAAGCTGTCGGCACTCTCCAGGAGCACCCGTGAAGGAAATTTCCTACCTTCACGGCGCCTTAAACTGACATAAGTCAGCTCAAGGCAAAGGCGTCGGATCTATTCTGTCGTCAACTTTCTCCTGGCAGGAGTTGTTAAATGTCTGATTCATCCGGAAAACTAAAGCTCGGCGCGTTAGTTGCACTTGTCGTCGGCTCGATGATTGGCGGCGGTATCTTCTCGCTGCCACAAAACATGGCCGCCAGCGCAGGGGTTGGGGCCGTACTGATCGGCTGGGCGATCACCGCAGTCGGCATGCTGACCCTGGCCTTCGTGTTCCAGACCCTGGCCAACCGCAAGCCCGACCTGGATGGTGGGGTGTATGCGTATGCCAAGGCTGGCTTCGGCGACTACATGGGCTTTTCCTCAGCCTGGGGCTACTGGATCAGTGCCTGGCTGGGCAACGTCGGCTACTTCGTGCTGCTGTTCAGCACCCTGGGCTACTTCTTCCCGATCTTCGGTGAAGGCAACACCCCAGCCGCCATCATTGGCGCGTCGATCCTGTTGTGGGCGGTGCACTTCCTGGTACTGCGCGGCATCAAGGAAGCCGCCTTCATCAACTTGGTCACCACTGTGGCCAAAGTGGTGCCGCTGGTGCTGTTCGCCCTGATCTGCCTGTTCGCCTTCAGGCTCGACATCTTCACCGCCGATATCTGGGCCATGGGCACGCCAGAGCTTGGCAGTGTCATGAACCAGGTGCGCAACATGATGCTGGTCACCGTGTGGGTGTTCATCGGCATCGAGGGCGCGAGCATCTTCTCGGCGCGGGCGGAAAAACGCACCGACGTGGGCAAGGCAACGGTGATCGGCTTCGTGACCGTGCTGCTGTTCCTGGTGTTGGTCAACGTGCTGTCGCTGGGCATCATGACTCAACCGGAACTGGCCAAGCTGCAGAACCCGTCGATGGCTGCCGTGCTGGAGCATGTGGTCGGCCACTGGGGGGCGGTGCTGATCAGCGTCGGCCTGGTCATCTCGCTGCTCGGGGCGCTGCTGTCGTGGGTGCTGCTGTGCGCCGAGATCATGTTCGCCGCAGCCAAGGACCACACCATGCCGGAGTTCCTGCGCCGCGAGAACGCCAAACAGGTACCGGCCAACGCCCTGTGGCTGACCAACGCCATGGTGCAGATCTTTCTGGTCATCACGCTGTTCTCAAGCAGCACCTACCTGTCTCTGATCTACCTCGCCACCTCGATGATCCTGGTGCCCTACCTGTGGTCGGCAGCCTATGCGTTCCTGCTGGCACTGCGCAGCGAAACCTACGAACAAGCCCTGGCCGAACGCAAGAAGGACCTGATCATCGGTGGCATCGCCCTGTTGTACGCCATCTGGCTGCTGTACGCCGGCGGCGTGAAATACCTGCTGCTCTCTGCCCTGCTCTACGCACCTGGCGCCATCCTGTTCGCCAAGGCCAAGCGTGAGGTGGGCAAACCGGTCTTCACCAACGTGGAAAAACTGATCTTCGCAGCCGTGGTCATTGGCGCCCTGGTGGCAGCCTATGGCCTGTATGACGGCTTCCTGACCCTTTGACCCACGTCTTCGCTCAATTGGAGGAATGAAACCATGTCCGCTGAAAAACAGAAGTACGGTGTCCACTCCGAAGCCGGCAAACTGCGCAAAGTGATGGTTTGCGCCCCGGGCCTGGCGCACAAGCGCCTGACGCCGAGCAACTGTGACGAACTGCTGTTCGACGACGTGATCTGGGTCGACCAGGCCAAGCGTGACCATTTCGACTTCGTCACCAAGATGCGCGAGCGTGGCGTGGATGTGCTGGAGATGCACAACCTGCTGACCGATATCGTGCAGAACAAAGAGGCGCTCAAGTGGATCCTCGACCGCAAGATCACCCCTGACACCGTCGGCGTAGGCCTGACCAACGAAGTGCGTAGCTGGCTCGAAGGCCTGGAGCCACGCCACCTGGCCGAATTCCTGATCGGCGGCGTGGCGGGCCAGGACCTGCCGCAAAGCGAAGGCGCCGATGTCGTGAAGATGTACAACGACTACCTGGGCCACTCCAGCTTCATCCTGCCACCACTGCCCAACACCCAGTTCACGCGCGACACCACCTGCTGGATCTACGGCGGCGTGACGTTGAACCCGATGTACTGGCCGGCGCGTCGCCAGGAAACGCTTTTGACCACCGCCATCTACAAGTTCCACAAGGAGTTCACCGAGGCCGACTTCCAGGTGTGGTATGGCGACCCGGACAAGGACCATGGCAATGCCACGCTCGAAGGCGGTGATGTGATGCCGATCGGCAATGGCATCGTGCTCATCGGCATGGGCGAGCGCACCTCGCGCCAGGCCATCGGCCAGCTCGCGCAAAACCTGTTTGCCAAGGGCGCCGTCAAGGAAGTGATCGTCGCCGGCCTGCCAAAGTCCCGCGCCGCCATGCACCTGGACACTGTCTTCAGCTTCTGCGACCGCGACCTGGTCACGGTCTTCCCGGAAGTGGTGAAAGAGATTGTGCCATTCATCATCCGCCCGGACGAAAGCAAGCCTTACGGAATGGATGTACGCCGCATCAACAAGTCGTTCATCGAAGTGGTGGGCGAGCAACTGGGCGTCCAGCTGCGCGTGGTCGAGACCGGCGGCAACAGCTTCGCCGCCGAGCGCGAACAGTGGGATGACGGTAACAACGTGGTGGCCATCGAGCCAGGCGTGGTCATTGGCTACGACCGCAACACCTACACCAACACCCTGCTGCGCAAGGCCGGCATCGAGGTCATCACCATCAGCGCCGGCGAACTGGGCCGGGGCCGTGGCGGCGGCCACTGCATGACCTGCCCTATCGTGCGCGACCCGATCGACTACTAACGACCATTACGCCCGGCCGCACCCATGAAGTGGCGGCCGGGACATCACCGAACTCAAGGAGAAACTGTCATGGCGTTCAACATTCACAACCGCAACTTGCTCAGCCTGGAACACCACACCACCCGTGAGTTGCGCTACCTGCTGGACCTGTCCCGCGACCTCAAGCGCGCCAAGTACACGGGCACCGAGCAGCAGCACCTGAAGGGCAACAACATCGCCCTGATCTTCGAAAAAACCTCCACCCGTACCCGTTGTGCCTTCGAAGTCGCAGCCTATGACCAAGGCGCCAACGTCACCTACATCGACCCCAACTCCTCGCAGATCGGCCACAAGGAAAGCATGAAGGACACCGCCCGTGTGCTTGGGCGCATGTATGACGCCATCGAGTACCGTGGCTTCAAGCAGGAAATCGTCGAAGAGCTGGCCAAGTTCGCCGGCGTACCGGTGTTCAACGGCCTGACCGACGAATACCACCCGACCCAGATGATCGCCGACGTGCTGACCATGCGTGAGCACAGCGACAAGCCGCTGCACGACATCAGCTACGCCTACCTGGGCGATGCCCGCAACAACATGGGCAACTCGCTGCTGCTGATCGGCGCCAAGCTGGGCATGGATGTGCGCATCGCCGCGCCCAAGGCACTGTGGCCACATGACGACCTGGTCGAGCGCTGCAAGCAGTACGCTGAAGAAAGCGGCGCACGCATTACCCTCACCGAAGACCCGAAAGCCGCGGTCAAGGGTGTCGACTTTGTGCATACCGACGTGTGGGTATCGATGGGCGAGCCGATCGAAGCCTGGGGCGAGCGCATCAAGCAGCTCAAGCCTTATCAGGTGAATGCCGAACTGATGAAGTCCACCGGTAACCCACGGACCAAGTTCATGCACTGCCTGCCGGCATTCCACAACTCCGAAACCAAGGTAGGCAAGCAGATCGCCGAACAATACCCGGACCTGGCCAACGGCATCGAAGTGACCGATGACGTGTTCGAGTCGCCAGCGTGCATCGCCTTCGAGCAGGCGGAAAACCGCATGCACACGATCAAGGCGATCCTGGTATCGACCCTGGCTGATCTATAAGTAGCCCGCAGTCCCTGTGGGAGCGGGCGTGCCCGCGAAGGCGTCAGCCGCATCATCGATGATGTCAGGTCTGGCCTCTTCGCGGGCATGCCCGCTCCCACAGCGAACTCCGCAGCTTCCGTGCAGCGACAGTCCATTCATTCTTTCGCTAAAGGACATTCCACATGCGTATCGTTGTTGCATTGGGCGGCAACGCCCTGCTTCGTCGCGGCGAGCCCATGACCGCTGACAACCAGCGCGCCAATATCCGCACCGCCACCGAACAGATCGCCAAGATTCACCCTGGCAACGAGCTGGTCATCGCCCACGGCAACGGCCCGCAAGTGGGTCTGCTGTCGCTTCAGGCCCTGTCGTACAAGCCAGACGAGGCCTACCCGCTGGACGTGCTGGGTGCCGAGACCGAGGGCATGATCGGTTACATGATCGAACAGGAACTGGGCAACCTGCTGGCCTTCGAGGTGCCGTTCGCCACCCTGCTGACCCAGGTGGAAGTGGACGCCAACGACCCTGCCTTCAAGGACCCGACCAAGTTCATCGGTCCGGTCTACAGCAAGGAAGAGGCCGAGCGCCTGGCCAAGGAAAAGGGCTGGGTGGTCAAGGCCGACGGCGACAAGTACCGCCGCGTGGTAGCCAGCCCGAAACCCAAGCGCATCTTCGAAATTCGCCCGATCAAGTGGCTGCTGGAAAAAAGCAGCATCGTGATTTGCGCAGGCGGTGGCGGCATCCCCACCATGTACGATGAAAACCGCAAGCTCAAAGGCATCGAGGCGGTGATCGACAAAGACCTGTGCTCGGCGCTGCTGGCCGAGCAATTGGAAGCCGACCTTCTGATTATCGCCACCGACGTCGATGCAGCCTACATTGACTGGGGCAAGCCGACGCAGAAGGCCATCGCCCAGGCCCACCCGGACGCGTTGGAAACGCTGGGGTTTGCCGCCGGCTCCATGGGGCCGAAGGTGCAGGCCGCCTGCGACTTTGCCCGCAACACCGGCAAGGTGGCGGTGATCAGTTCGCTGGAGAACATCGAAGGCATCGTCAAAGGCAAAGCCGGCACTCGGGTTTCCACCGAGAAGCCGGGGATCAGCTACCGTTGAATGCAGTCAGCGGGCTTACGCGGCCCGCCATTTTCGACCTTCCAAAGGAGATAGCCATGGCCCAGTATCACTCCGGTCATGTACACATCGAGCGCACTGCGCTGAACAACGCCGACCACAGCTATGACCTGAACATCGAGTACGAGGCCGTGGCGGACCCCAAGGAAGGCAGAGGTATTCAGTTCCACATGCATGGCAGCATCGAAGGCAAGCCGGTGGAAGAAAAGTTCTTCCTGGCCAAGGACCAGGTCTTGCCCAGCTTCCTCATGCTACTGACCCGCAAGGCGCAGTCATATCTGGCGCCGCCGAAGAAATTCGAGACCCTGAGTTCGCCGCACAAGCTCTATGACCATATGTTCGCGGACATTCGCGAAAAGCTCGATGTGAAATCGGGCGACCCGATCAAACCTGAACATCTGGAGTGACCCTTTTCGCGAGCAAGCCCGCCCCTACAGCAGCAACCCTGTGGGAGCGGGCGCGCCCGCGAATGCGCCACCGCCAACCTTGGGCCTGAACCCCGTCTCAGGGCATACTGGCGGCCTCCATTGCCAACTGTTCGAACCCCATGCGCATCCACGTCAGCTTCATCGACCGCGTCGGCATCACCCAGGAAGTCCTCGCCCTGCTCGGTGCCCGCAACCTCAACCTGGACGCCGTGGAGATGGTCCCGCCGAACGTCTACATCGACGCCCCCACCCTCAGCCCCGCCGTACTTGAAGAACTGCACGACGCGCTGTTCGAAGTACACGGCGTGCAATCGGTGGACGTGGTCGACATCCTCCCCGGCCAGCGCCGCCACCTGCAACTCGATGCCCTGCTGGCCGCCATGAGCGACCCGGTGCTGGCGGTAGATAGTGCAGGCCTGGTGCTGTTGGCCAACCCGGCGCTGATCGAACTGTGCGGCCGCGAATCTGCCGGCCGCTCGGTGGGTGAGCTGTTTGGCGACCCCGCGCTGCTGCAGGCGCTGCTGGACAACAACTTCCACCTGCCCATGCGCGAAATGCAGCTGAACGGCCATAGCCTGCTGCTGGACGCCATGCCGATTACCAACGCCGGTGGCCTGCTGACGCTGTACCCACCTTCGCGTATGGGCGAACGCCTGTCGGCCCTGCACCACGACCACGCCGAAGGCTTCGATGCCTTGCTGGGCGAGTCGCCGGCCATCCGCACCCTCAAGGCCCGCGCCTTACGCGTGGCTGCGCTCGATGCACCGCTGCTGGTGCATGGCGAGACCGGCACCGGTAAAGAACTGGTAGCCCGCGCCTGCCATGCCGTCAGCAGCCGCCATGCGGCCCCGTTCCTGGCCCTGAACTGCGCCGCGCTGCCCGAGAGCCTGGCCGAAAGCGAGCTGTTCGGCTACGCGCCCGGGGCCTTTACCGGCGCGCAACGAGGTGGCAAGCCTGGGCTGATGGAACTGGCCAACCAGGGCACCGTGTTCCTCGATGAAATTGGTGAAATGTCACCCTACCTGCAGGCCAAGCTGCTGCGTTTTCTCAGCGATGGCAGCTTCCGCCGGGTGGGTGGCGACCGTGAAGTGAAGGTGGATGTGCGCATCATCAGCGCCACCCACCGCGATCTGGAGCGCATGGTCGCCGAAGGCAGCTTCCGCGAAGACCTGTTCTACCGTCTGAACGTGCTTAACCTGGAGGTACCGCCGCTTCGCGACCGTGGCCAGGACATCCTGATGCTGGCGCACTTCTTCATGCAGCAGGCGTGCACGCAGATCCAGCGCCCAGCCTGTCGGCTGACCCCCTCCACCCATTCGGCACTGCTGGCCAACCCTTGGCCGGGCAATGTGCGCCAGTTGCAGAACGTGATCTTCCGCGCCGCGGCTATCTGCGAGGGCAACCTGGTGGATATCGGCGACCTGGATATCGCCGGCACCTCGGTGGCACGCGGGCAAGACGGCGAAGTGGCCAGCCTGGAACAGGCTGTAGGTGATTTCGAGCGCGAACTGTTACAGCGCTTATACGCCAGCTACCCGTCAACACGGCAACTGGCCGGGCGCTTGCAAACTTCGCACACGGCTATCGCGCAGAGGCTGCGTAAATATGGAATACCCGGGAAACCATGACGGCTGTGGTCAAAACCCATAATTGAATCGGACTTTTCCTAGCCGCTCAGCCACATTTGACTGGAGTGCTCCCCGTAGAATGGCGACATTGTAATTTTGCTTGTCACCCTGAACGAAGAGTACCCTGATGTTCGAACTCGATTTTTACGGGACACTTGTAGCCGCCTCTTTGGTACTGCTACTGGGACGCGGCCTGGTTGCACGCATTGGTTTCCTGCGCGCATACAATATCCCGGAGCCTGTTGCAGGCGGCCTGGTCGTTGCCTTGTCACTCCTGGCATTGCGCAGTTTCGATGTACACGTCCAATTTGATACCTCGTTGCAAACACCGTTGATGCTGGCATTCTTCGCTACCATCGGCTTGAGTGCAGACTTCGCAAGCCTGAAGAAGGGTGGACGCGTGGTCGCCGTATTCCTTCTGGTGGTGACGGGTTTGCTAATGGTTCAGAACGCCATGGGCATCGGCCTGGCAACAGCATTGGGGCTCGACCCGCTGATGGGCCTGCTAGCCGGATCGATCAGCTTGTCGGGTGGCCACGGCACAGGCGCTGCCTGGGGCGCGACCTTCACTGAGCGGTTCGGCCTGGCTTCGGCTTCGGAACTGGCAATGGCCTCTGCCACTTTCGGCCTGGTGTTGGGCGGTTTGATTGGTGGCCCAGTCGCCCGGTTGCTGATCAAACGGGTCGAAACGCCTGGGGTGCAAGAAGAAGCACCGCAATTACCCAAAGGCTTTGAACAACCGGACAAAGAGCGCCTGATCACCTCGTTTTCATTTATAGAAACCTTGGCACTTATTGCTGTCAGCTTACTGACGGGCACATTACTTAATGGCTTGTTGAAAGGCACAGCATTCGAACTGCCGACATTCGTTTGCGTACTCTTCGTCGGTGTAGTGTTGCGCAATGGGCTTCGGGCTTTAGGTGTTTACAAAGTATTCGAACGGGAAGTGTCGGTACTGGGCAATGTGAGTTTGTCCCTGTTCCTGGCCATTGCCTTGATGTCGCTCAAGTTGTGGGACCTGGCAGCCCTGGCATTACCCTTCTTTACCTTGTTGGCCGCACAGACACTGGTCATGGCGCTGTTCGCAATCTTCGTGACGTTCAAGGTAATGGGGCGCAACTACGATGCAGCAGTCCTGGCTGCCGGCCACTGTGGCTTCGGCCTGGGTGCTACACCGACAGCCATCGCCAACATGCAGGCGGTGACACAACGCTATGGGGCCTCGCACCTCGCCTTCCTGGTGGTGCCGATGGTGGGGGCGTTCTTCATCGACATCATCAATGTCATCGTGATCAAGCTGTACCTGGCATTGCCTTGGTTTGTTGCGGGTTAAGCGAGGTCACGAACCTGTGAAGCCAGGGCAAGCAATCAGAACGTCGTTCTGAGTTGCGTGGGGCCTGCCGGTACAGCCTACCAACGCAGCATGCGGGGGCCCCACCAGGCACCGAACACCGTCGGCACGAGCATGCCGAGGACATACCACACCCCCCAGAACGGCACGCCCATTTCCGGGCAATGCAGGCAGTAGGCCACCGTTGCGCTCGACCCCGCCAGCAGGCCACCGGCAGCACCTGCCAGCCGTAACCGGGTCGGCGCCAAGCCTTTCAGCGCCCAGAACACGGTGACAAAGGCCGGCACCGACAGCAACGCGATATTCAGTGCGCAGGTACGCCATGTGCGCCCGAACAACAGGTCGGCGCGCGCATCCACAGGCGCCCCGGCGATACTCACCGCCGCCCCGCACCAGACCAGCAGCAGTGGCAAGCCGAGCATCTTCCAGCCTGCAGCACCCTTCCCCCCTGGCCTGGCCAAGCGGCTCGTCAACCACAGCCCGATCAACGCCAAGCTGGTCGGAAAGGCGACTTTGCCCCAGAACAGCGGGGTTTGTGCGACCTCTGTGATATCACTGCGTACACCGTAAAGGGTAATAGTCAGCAGCAGTGCTGCGGTCAGCCCGCCCAGCACAGCCACTGCCATCCGCCTGCCAACGGCGTGGCGCGGCACTGGCCCTTCGCCTGCGGCCAGCAAGGCAATCAAATCGTCAGTCTTCATGGTTGTTGGCTCCTCCAATCAGCCTGGATAGCGCTTTCAGACCTCGATGTATCCCAACCTTTACCGCTGAACTGGAAAGCCCGGTAAGTTGTGCCGTCTCCTCGACAGACAAACCCTCCAGCTTGACATGAACAATCGGCAGTCGTTGCCGCTCTGGCAGCTGTTTGAGCAGCTTGGTCAGGTCTCGGCTGGCCTCGGCTGATTCAACCTCCGAGACGGCAAACAGTTGCGCCTCATCGTCCAGCACATCATGCCGGACGTCGCGACGTGAAACACTTCGCAGATGATCCGCCAGCTTGTAACGGGCGATCGCCTGCACCCAGGCAGTCAAAGGCTGCTGCGGCTGGTAAGTGTGGCGCGCGTTATGCACCGCCAGTAGCACATCCTGCACCATGTCCTCTATCTCGGCCGGGCGCCTGCTCAGACGGCTGCGCAGAAACGCACGTACATGCAGCGCAAGCGTGCCAAGAAAATCCTGATAGGCCAGCTGGTCGCCTGTCAGCCCCTGAAGCAACAGTGCTTTCAACCGGGCCTCGCGAGCCTCGAGCTCATCCTGTGAGTTAGTTCGCTGCATGGGTCGCCTGGGTTACACCCTGAATACAATTGACTTGATTCATCCGCTCCCGCCGTGTGGCACGCAGGTGCTGCAAATATGCCATGCCCTTGGCTTCAACATCAGGTCGTGAAGACTCGCCCTGAAAAAATTTCTTCCAAGGCTGTAACCCGTTTTACGCAAGGCACGAATTACTCCATGAGCCGCCGGTATAGACCACGGCCACACTCTCAGGAGATTGACCATGAAAACCCTCGCCCTCACCACCGCAGCACTCGCGCTTGCCACGCTTGCAGGCGCCGCCATGGCGGCCGACAGCACGCAACCCGCAGGCAATGGCGCTGCCATGGAAAAATGCTACGGCGTCGCCATGGCAGGAAAGAACGATTGCAAGGCCGGCGCCGGCACCAGCTGCGCTGGCAGTGCGAAGAAGGACTACGACGGCATGCACTGGAAAAACGTCCCCGCCGGCACCTGCACATCGATCAAGACACCCGCCGGCATGGGCTCGCTGACACCTATCAAGTCTTGATCAGGGGAAACCGACCATGAACGCAGACGCACGAATGGGCGCCGGAGTCAGCCTGAAGGCCGAGCACTACGACCAGGCGCTGGCGTGCAATCTCGAAGGGCTCTGGTTTGAAGTTCACCCGGAGAACTACATGGTCGGTGGCCCTCGCCTTGCCTGGCTGAACCGAATCGCAGAGCGGCACCCGGTCTCATTGCATGGTGTGGCACTTTCGCTTGCGGCTGACGCGGCCCCCGATCAGGACCATCTGCAGCGTCTGCGCGCACTGTGCGATCAGATCGAACCGGTACTGGTATCAGAGCACCTGGCCTGGTCAACCTGGCAGGGGCACTACCATCCAGACCTGCTGCCATTTCCGCGCAGCAACGAAGCCCTGCAGCGCATCGCTGAAAACATCCAGCGATGCCAGGAGGTTTTGGGCCGGCGGATATCCATCGAAAACCCCAGTCATTACTTGCAGCTGCAGGGCCATGAATGGGACGAGATCGACTTTCTTGGCGAACTGACACGTCGCACCGGTTGTGGTCTGTTGCTGGACATCAACAACGTCTACGTGAGCGCTCACAATCTGGGGTTCTCGGCAACTGCCTACCTGGACCGCTTTCCAGCGCAAGCCATCACAGAAGTTCATCTGGCCGGGCACAGCGACGATGACCAAGGCAGCCTGCTGATCGACTCTCATGATGCGCAGGTCGCCGAGCCTGTATGGGCGCTGTACCGCAAACTGGTATCCCGTGTCGGCCCGCGCCCGACCCTCATTGAACGTGACGACAAGCTTCCCCCGTTCACCGAACTGCTTGCTGAACGGTCCATTGCACAGTCGATCATGACTTGCCCAGGTGTATTGCCATGAACCTTTCCCTTGGTCAGTTCCAGCAAGCGTTCATCGAGGCACTCTATTCCCGTCCCGCTCCCCAGCTTGCGGGCGTGACCGAACAAGCGGCGTTCGCGGTTTATCGCAACACGGTGTTGGCCGGCTGCGTGGATGCGCTGCGCGCAAACTTTCCGAGCGTGTGCACACTCGTCGGGCGCGCCTGGATGGACGAGACCGCGGCAATCTATGCGCGGCAATTCCCCCCCAGCGATCCCCGGCTGATCTGCTACGGCGCGACCTTCCCGGATTTCCTCGAAGACATTCAGTCACAGCACGCTGTGCCGTATCTGGCGGAAGTCGCCCGCCTGGACCTGCGTTGGACAGAAGCCTTCAGTGCGCCGTACGAAACGTGCCTGAACCTTGTCGAACTGGCAGGCATGACCCCCAGCGATCTTGATCACGGTTGCTTGCACCCCCGTGCCAGTGCTCGCTGGTACTGGTGCGAGGCGCACCCTGTGTACACCCTGTGGCGCTGCGCCCGCGAGCAGGTTGCCTGGCCCGATGACCAGCCATGGGTGGGCGAAGGGGTGCTGTTTGTCGGCACCGCTGATGGCGTATGCCACCAGCCACTGGGAAAAGGTGGCCATGCGTTTCTCAGGGCCTGTGCTGCCGGACAGTCGCTGATGCAGGCCTCGGACCTGGCGCGACACGCTGAAACCGACCTGGATTTCACCGAGATGCTCGGGCGCCTGATGACAGCCCAGGCGTTTCGCTCACTCGCCTTCACAGGAGAACACCACCATGGCTAGTGCCGATTTCACGCCCTCGGCCAGCAGCCTGCGGCGCGCCTGGAACCACGTTGCACAGAGCCTCGAGCGCCGTTTGAGCGATGACCTGTTGTGCCTGGTCGCCCGGTTCGGGATCGCCTCGATATTCTTTCTTTCCGGACGCACCAAAGTGGAGGGTTTCCTCACCCTTACACCCGGCACCTATGAGCTGTTCCGCACCGAGTACGCGCTGCCTCTACTCTCGCCCTGGCTTGCAGCGCACCTGGCCGCCTACGCTGAGCACTTGTTCCCGCTATTGCTGGTGCTCGGGCTGATGACCCGGCTATCGGCGCTGGCACTGCTGGGCATGACGTTGGTGATCGAAGTGTTCGTCTACCCCGATGCGTGGCCCACCCACCTGACCTGGGCAGGGCTCTTGCTGCTTCTGGTCGCCCGTGGCGCCGGCGCGTTTTCGCTGGATCATTTGCTGAAAGTGAGATGACCGAAGGCCATTGGCACCTCGCCAGTCCAGGCACCACATGTATCGTTTTCGCTACGTCGTATCGAAAACGATACACAGCCTCCTCGCCGTCGGTGCACAAGGGTTTGATGCTCAAACCCTTTTCCTCTCAGAGGCACCTGTAACGATATCATTCCACACAATAAATACGGCTTCTCCGTAAATTTACGTAATCTATTGATAAATAAGAAATTTTATAGGTTGGCCGCATTATTGCTAAGGGAATCCTACCCTAAGAGCGCGGCGCCACCGCGCCCCCAACGCCCTGCTTCCCGAGGATTCCCCATGAGCGAGTTGCGTTTCACTGAAGATCACGAATGGCTGCGCGTCGAAGCCGATGGCAGCGTCACCGTGGGCATCACCGCCTACGCCCAGAATGCCCTTGGCGACGTGGTTTTCGTGCAACTGCCAGAGTTGCAGCAGTATGAAAAAGGCAACGAAGCGTCCACCGTCGAATCGGTCAAGGCCGCCAGCGGCGTGTACATGCCACTGACGGGTGAAGTGGTCGAGGTCAACGGCCAGCTCGAAGACAGCCCTGAACTGGTCAACGAAGACCCGATGGGCGAAGGCTGGTTCTTCCGCTTCATCCCTGCCGATGCAGAAGCCGTAACCGCTCTGCTCGATCAGGACGCCTACGACCGCCTGCTCAAAGCCAACGACGACGCCTGAGGAATCCCGCCATGACCATCAACCTCGGCACCGCCAACGAATTCATCGCCCGTCACATAGGCCCGCGCGCCGCTGACGAACAGGCCATGCTCACTGCACTGGGCTTCGACTCGCTGGACGCCATGACCGCTGCGGTCATCCCCGACAGCATCAAAGGTACCAGCGTGCTTGGCTCGCACGACGGCCAGAGCGAGGCCGACGCGCTCGCTGCGCTCAAGGCCATCGCTGGCAAGAACCAGCTGTTCAAAAGCTACATCGGCCAGGGCTACTACAACACCCACACTCCGGCACCGATCCTGCGCAACCTGCTGGAAAACCCGGCCTGGTACACCGCCTACACCCCGTATCAGCCAGAAATTTCCCAAGGCCGCCTGGAAGCACTGCTGAACTTCCAGACCCTGATCAGCGACCTCACCGGCCTGCCGATCGCCAACGCCTCCTTGCTCGACGAAGCCACTGCTGCGGCCGAGGCCATGACCTTCTGCAAGCGCCTGTCGAAGAACAAGTCCAGCCATGCCTTCTTCGCCTCCGTGCACTGTCACCCGCAAACCCTCGACGTGCTGCGCACCCGTGCCGAGCCGCTGGGTATCGAGGTTGTGGTTGGCGACGAGCGCGAGCTGGGCGATGTCAGCGCCTTCTTCGGCGCCCTGCTGCAATACCCGGCCAGCAACGGTGAAGTGTTCGACTACCGCGAGGTCGTGCAGCGCTTCCACGCGGCCAACGCCCTGGTCGCCGTAGCGGCAGACCTGCTGGCCCTGACCCTGCTGACCCCACCGGGCGAATTCGACGCCGACGTGGCCATCGGCAGCGCCCAGCGCTTCGGCGTGCCACTGGGCTTCGGTGGCCCGCACGCGGCTTACTTCGCCACCCGCGACGCGTTCAAGCGCGACATGCCTGGCCGCCTGGTCGGCGTGTCGATCGACCGCTTCGGCAAAACCGCCCTGCGTCTGGCCATGCAGACCCGCGAGCAGCACATCCGCCGCGAAAAGGCCACCAGCAACATCTGCACCGCCCAGGTGCTGCTGGCCAACATCGCCAGCATGTTCGCCGTGTACCACGGCCCTGCCGGTCTCAAGCGCATTGCCGAGCGCACCCACGCCCTGACCGCGATCCTCGCCGCCGGCCTGAAGGCGCTGGGCGTACAAGTGGTGGGCGCCAGCGCCTTCGATACCCTGACCCTGGCCACCGGCACTGCCACCGCCAGCCTGCATGACAAGGCACGCGCCCAGGGCATCAACCTGCGCCAGATCGATGCCGCCCATGTGGGCCTGTCTCTGGACGAAACCAGCACTCAGGCTGACGTCGAGTCGCTGTGGCAGCTGTTGGGTGGCGAGCAGGCACAGCCTGATTTCACCGCATTGGCCGCCAGCACCGGTTCCCTGCTGCCTGCCGCCCTGCTGCGCCAGTCGGCCATCCTCGAACACCCGGTGTTCAACCGCTACCACAGCGAAACCGAGCTGATGCGCTACCTGCGCCGCCTGGCCGACAAGGACCTGGCGCTGGACCGCAGCATGATCCCGCTGGGCTCGTGCACCATGAAGCTGAACGCCGCCAGCGAAATGATCCCGGTCACCTGGGCCGAGTTCGGCAACCTGCACCCGTTCGCCCCGGCCGAGCAGAGCCAGGGCTACCTGCAGATGACCACCGAACTGGAGGCCATGCTGTGCGCGGCCACTGGCTATGATGCCGTGTCGCTGCAGCCCAACGCCGGCTCGCAGGGCGAATACGCCGGGCTGTTGGCGATCCGCGCCTACCACCGCAGCCGTGGTGAAGGCCATCGCGATATCTGCCTGATCCCGTCGTCGGCCCATGGCACCAACCCGGCCACCGCACACATGGCTGGCATGCGTGTCGTGGTTACCGCCTGTGACGCCCGTGGCAACGTCGATGTCGAGGACCTGCGCGCCAAAGCCATCGAGCACCGCGAGCGCCTGGCTGCAATCATGATCACCTACCCGTCGACCCACGGCGTGTTCGAGGAAGCGATCGGCGAAATCTGCGCGATCATCCACGACAACGGCGGCCAGGTGTACATCGATGGCGCCAACATGAACGCCATGGTCGGACTGTGCGCGCCAGGCAAGTTCGGCGGCGACGTTTCCCACCTGAACCTGCACAAGACCTTCTGCATCCCGCACGGTGGTGGTGGCCCGGGTGTTGGCCCGATTGGCGTCAAGTCGCACCTGGCGCCGTTCCTGCCAGGCCATGCACAGCTGGAAAACACCCAGGGCGCGGTATGCGCTGCGCCGTTCGGTAGCGCCAGCATCCTGCCCATCACATGGATGTATATCCGCATGATGGGCGGTGCCGGCCTCAAACGTGCCTCGCAGATGGCAATCCTCAACGCCAACTACATCGCCCGCCGCCTGGAAGAGCACTATCCTGTTCTGTATACCGGCGGTAACGGCCTGGTGGCTCACGAGTGCATTCTCGACCTGCGCCCACTGAAGGACACCAGCGGCATCAGTGTCGACGACGTGGCCAAGCGGTTGATCGACTTCGGCTTCCACGCCCCGACCATGTCCTTCCCGGTGGCTGGCACGCTGATGATCGAACCGACCGAAAGCGAGTCCAAAGAAGAACTGGACCGCTTCTGCAACGCAATGATCCAGATCCGCGAAGAAATCCGCGCGGTGGAGGACGGTAGCCTGGACAAGGACGACAACCCGCTGAAAAACGCACCGCACACTGCGGCTGAGCTGGTTGGCGAATGGACCCATGGCTACAGCCGCGAGCAGGCGGTATACCCCCTGGCGAGCCTGGTGGAAGGCAAGTACTGGCCGCCGGTCGGCCGGGTCGACAACGTGTTCGGCGACCGCAACCTGGTGTGCGCCTGCCCGTCGATCGAGAGCTATCAGGACGCCTGATAGCCCCTCCCCGCCACCTGGCTTGGGTGGCGGGCTCCTACAGGGCTCAATGTCCACCCAACAACCTGGCAGGAGGTCCACATGTCACTGAGCGTCTTCGACCTGTTCAAGATCGGCATCGGACCCTCCAGCTCCCACACGGTCGGCCCGATGCGCGCCGCTGCGCGGTTTGCCGAAGGGTTGCGCCGTGACGGCCTGCTGGCCCGCACCGCCAGCGTCAAAGCCGAGCTGTATGGCTCACTGGGCGCTACAGGCAAAGGCCACGGCAGTGACAAAGCCGTGCTGCTGGGCCTTGAAGGCGAACACCCGGACATTATCGACACCGACAGCATTCCCGCCCGCCTGCAGGTCATCCGCGACAGCGGACACATCAACCTGCTGGGCGAACACAGCATTGCGTTCATCGAAAAGCAGCACCTGGCGATGATCCGCAAGCCGTTGGACTACCACCCCAACGGCATGATATTCCGCGCCTTCGACGACGCAGGCCTGCAAATCCGAAGCCGCGAGTACTACTCGGTAGGCGGTGGTTTCGTGGTCGACGAGGACGCTGCCGGCCATGACCGCATCGTCGAAGACACCACGGTGCTGGCCTATCCGTTCAAGACCGCCAAGGCGCTCCTCGGCCACTGCACCGCGCATGACCTGTCGGTGAGCCAGGTGATGCTGGCCAATGAGTCCGCCTGGCGCCCAGAAGCAGAAACCCGGGCCGGGCTGCTGCGCATCTGGCAGGTGATGCAAGATTGCGTCGCGGCAGGTTGCCAGCATGAGGGCATATTACCGGGAGGGCTCAAGGTCAAGCGCCGCGCGCCGGCCCTGTACCGCCAACTGAGCGGCCACCCGGAAGCCAGCCTGCGTGACGCCCTGTCCGTGCTCGACTGGGTCAACCTCTACGCCTTGGCGGTGAACGAGGAAAACGCCTACGGCGGTCGTGTGGTCACCGCCCCTACCAACGGCGCAGCGGGCATCGTCCCGGCAGTCCTTCACTACTACATGCGATTCGTCCCGGGGGCCAGCGAGGATGGGGTGGTGCGCTTTCTGCTCACCGCCGCAGCCATCGGCATCCTGTACAAGGAAAACGCCTCCATCTCCGGCGCCGAAGTGGGCTGCCAGGGCGAGGTCGGCGTCGCCTGCTCGATGGCCGCCGGGGCGCTGTGCGAAGTGATGGGCGGCAGCGTGCAGCAGGTGGAGAACGCCGCCGAAATAGGCATGGAACACAACCTGGGCCTGACCTGCGACCCGATCGGCGGCCTCGTACAGGTGCCCTGTATCGAGCGCAATGCGATGGGCTCGGTGAAGGCCATCAACGCGGTACGCATGGCCCTGCGCGGCGACGGGCAGCACTACGTGTCGCTGGACAAGGTCATCCGCACCATGCGCCAGACCGGCGCCGACATGAAAAGCAAATACAAAGAGACCGCCCGTGGCGGCCTGGCCGTCAACATCATCGAATGTTGACCCGACAATGACAGTAAGGAGTCATCGATGTCCGAAACACTGCTCAAGACCCCACTGCATGCCCTGCATCTGGAACTGGGTGCACGCATGGTGCCGTTCGCCGGCTACGACATGCCGGTGCAGTACCCGCTGGGCGTGCTCAAGGAACACCTGCACACCCGCGAGCAGGCCGGCCTGTTCGACGTCTCGCACATGGGCCAGATCATTCTGCGTGGCGCTGACGCCGCCAAGGCGCTGGAAAGCCTGGTACCGGTGGACATCATCGACCTGCCAGTGGGTATGCAGCGCTATGCCATGTTCACCAATGAGCAAGGCGGCATTCTCGACGACCTGATGGTTGCCAACCTGGGCGAGGACACCCTGTTCCTGGTCGTCAACGCCGCCTGCAAGGAGCAGGACCTGGCTCACCTGCAAACCCACATCGGCAGCCGTTGCGAGGTGCAGCCGCTGTTCGAGGAGCGTGCCCTGCTCGCCCTGCAAGGCCCGGCTGCAGTCAAGGTGCTGGAACGCCTGGCTCCAGAAGTGGCCGGCATGACCTTCATGCAGTTCCGCCGGGTAAAACTGCTGGGTGTGGACTGCTTCGTCAGCCGCTCGGGCTACACCGGCGAAGACGGCTACGAGATCTCGGTACCGGTCAACGCTGCCGACGCCTTGGCCCGCCGCCTGATGGCCGAGCCGGAAGTACAGCCGATCGGCTTGGGCGCACGCGACTCGCTGCGCCTGGAAGCTGGCCTGTGCCTGTATGGCCACGACATGAACAGCGAGACTACGCCGATCGAAGCCAGCCTGCTGTGGGCAATTTCCAAGGTGCGCCGTGCCGACGGTGCACGTGCTGCCGGCTTCCCGGGTGCCGAGGCGATCTTCGCCCACGTGCGCGATGGTGTTGCGCGCAAACGTGTCGGCCTGCTGCCGCAGGAGCGTACGCCTGTTCGTGAAGGTGCGGACATTGTCGACGCAAACGATAAACCGGTGGGTAAAGTGTGCAGCGGGGGCTTTGGCCCGACACTCGCTGCCCCTGTCGCCATGGGTTATATCGATAGTGAACATGCTGCACTCGACACCGCACTGTTTGCCGTGGTGCGTGGAAAGAAGGTGGCCTTGAAAGTCAGCAAAATGCCTTTCGTGACACCACGTTACTACCGTGGCTGAAACGGCTTTGTGAAGGTTTTGGGCAGCATAGACATATTCGTTTTCGAACCTGCCCAATAACTTTTGAACATGGCGCCAGGCCAGGCGCCATGCCGTTTCCGACAAATCGGTCGGTTATCGGCAAGCCGCCAGTTTTCCATACGACCAAGGGCTTGTTTTTCGCTCGAGAGTTGGCGTAGAGTCACTGCACTGTGTTTGCATGGGTCGCAACAGTTCGTGACCTGGGCCAGTAGCCGAGATTTGCTACAACCCGTTCGACGTCTCTTACTTCCTGCAACCCAGCCCAGTAATCTTTCGCTTACAAAAAAGTGCGAAAGTAACTGTCATCAAAATTTAAGTTTCATAGGAAATAAGACAATGGCTGAGCGTCAGAAGGGTACCGTCAAGTGGTTCAATGACGAAAAAGGTTACGGCTTCATCACCCCAGAAAGCGGTCCGGATCTCTTCGTTCACTTCCGCGCTATCGAAGGCAACGGCTTCAAGAGCCTGAAAGAAGGCCAGCAAGTCACCTTCGAAGCAGTCCAAGGCCAGAAAGGCATGCAGGCTGACAAGGTTCAACCTGTCTGATCCAGCGCCAGACTTTGAAAAGCCCCTGCCAAGTGCAGGGGCTTTTTTTTGCCCGTAGAATAGTGGGCTCGTCTTTTGGAGCGTCCTGCATGTCCAAGCCTCTACTCACTCCCCAAGGGGATTTTCCACCGGTCGGCCTGGGCCGGCGCCTGGCAGCGATGTTCTATGACTTTTTACTGTGCACCGCACTGCTGATCGTGACCGCCGGCGCCTACAAGATGATTCAGATGTCGATCATCGGCGAAGCACGCATGCGCGAGCTGACCGAGGCCGGCGCACTGGATGGCGACCCATTGCTGTCTACGGTATTGCTGTTTGCCCTGTTCGGCTTCTTTGCCAAGTTCTGGACCCACGGCGGGCAGACGCTGGGTATGCAGGTATGGGGCGTTCGGGTGCAGAATGCCGATGGCTCGGCCATCAGCCTGTGGCAGGCGCTGTTGCGGTTCGTCGTGTCGATCGCCTCGTGGCTGTGCCTGGGGCTGGGTTTTTTCTGGGTGCTGATCGACAAGCGCAAGCGCGGTTGGCATGACATCTATTCGGAAAGCCAGCTGGTGCGGGTGCCGAAACAGAAGAAATAAGCCAGAGGATTGGAGTTGCCTTCGGGCCCTTTCCTCATGCCTGCGCGGTACCTGTAGCGAAGAGGTCGGGCCAGATTAATACCCATGAAAAAGCCGACCCTGAGGTCGGCTTTCTTGTGCAGCTCAGGCTATTAACCTGCCCGGCGCAACAACCACACACCGGCCAAGGCACAGATGCCCGCCGGTATCACCACCGCCAGCAGCGGCGGGAAGCCGAATACCTGGCTCGACGGCCCAAGCAGGTCCTGACCAATGCGAAACACGAAGCCTACCAGCACACCCGTGAACACGCGCTGACCAAGGGTAACCGAACGCAGCGGGCCAAAGATGAACGAGATCGCCATCAGCACCAGGGCCGCCGTTACCATCGGCTGCAGCACCTTGGTCCAGAACGCCAGCCAGTAGCGGGAGTTGTTCAGGCCCTGATCAGACAAGTAGTGGATGTAATCCCACAACCCGGTAATCGAAAGCGACTCTGGCGCGAGGATCACGGTATTGAGCAGTTCTGGCGTGAGCGAAACATCCCAGCGCTCCTCCGGCGCGTTGACCACCTCGGTGTGGTCGCCGCGGAAGTAGGTGGTACGCACATCGGCGAGCAGCCAGTGGTCGTTCTGGTACTGCGCACGGCGGGCAAAGCTCGAGGTGACAATCTTGCGCTCGCTGTCGAAGCGGTAGCGGGTCACGCCCAGCAGCAGGCCATCGGGCTGTACGGCGTTGATGTGCACGTACTCCTCGCCCTGGCGGTGCCACATGCCACGTTTGGAGCTTTGTGCTTCACCACCACCCTGGGCCAGGGAACGGTCGGCCTGGGCCTTGTTCTCGGTCACCGGTGCCACATATTCGCCAATCAGCAGCCCCACCAGCATCAGCACCAGCATCGGCTTCATCACCGCCCAGACGATACGGCCAATGGACACGCCGGCCGCACGCATGATGGTCAGCTCGCTGCTGCTGGCCAGACTGCCCAGGCCGATCAGGCAACCGATCAAGGCGGCCATTGGCAGCATTTCATACAGCCGCCGAGGTGCGGTAAGCAGAACAAAGTTACCCGCTTCCATCACCGTGTAGGTGTCGCTCAGGTCGCCCATTTCATCGATGAAGGCGAAAAGCGAAGCCAGGCCGAGGATGATCCCCAGCACGGCCAGGATGGCCAGCAGCACGCTCTGGCCGATGTAGCGATCGAGCTTAGCCATGGGCCACCTCCGCACGGCGGGCGGCACGTTTGAGGCGCAGCGGCTCCCAGTACATCAGGCCAAGGCCGATCAGCAGGAACAGGCCGTGGACCCACCACATGCCCAGGGCGATCGGCAGTTTGCCCTTCTCGAGGGCGCCGCGTACGGAAATCAGCATTGTCAGGTAGGCCATGTACAGAAGAATTGCCGGCAGCAGCTTGAGGAAGCGGCCCTGGCGCGGGTTGACCCGCGACAGTGGCACCGCCAGCAGGGTGACGACGAACACCAGGATCGGCAGCGACAACCGCCATTGCAGCTCGGCGCGCTCACGCAGGCCCTCCTTGCCGATCAGTTCGGAGGTGGGAAGCGCTTCGCGCTCGGTCACTTCCTCGGCGACTTCCGGCTTGGGCAGCAGCACGCCGTAGGTGTCGTACTTGATGGCGCGGTAGTCGGCCTGGCCCGGGTTGCCGTCGTAGCGGTAACCGTTTTCCAGCACCAGGTAGCGGTTGCCGTCGGCCTGGATTTCCTGGTGGCCTTTCTCGGCGACCAGCACCGACGGGGCGCGGTCCTTGGTCTTGTCCTGGTTGAAGCGCTTCTCGGAGATGAACACCCCGCCCAGGTTGATGCGGTCATCCGACAGTTGCTCGGTATAGGTTACCCGCGAGCCATCACGCAAGGTCTGGAAGCGGCCCGGCACCAAGGTGTCGAACTCGGTCAGGGCATCCTGCTGGCTGATGATCTGCTGCACCTGGGCCACGCCCAGCGGGGCCAGGCTCAGGCTCAGCCAGGCCACCAGCAGGGCAACCAGGGCAGCCGGCGCCATGGTCATGCCCAGCAGGCGCTGCTGGCTCATGCCAGTGGCCGACAGCACGGTCATCTCGCTTTCCAGGTACAGGCGCCCGTAAGCCAGGAGGATGCCGAGGAACAGCCCCAGAGGCAGAATCAGTTGCAGGAAGCCTGGCAAGCGGAAGCCCATGATCAGGAACAACACGCCCGGGTCGAGCACGCCCTGGGCAGCCTGGGCCAGGTACTTGATGAAGCGCCCGCTCATGATGATCACCAACAGCACAGCGCTGACGGCGCTCAAGGTGACCAGGACCTCGCGGGACAGATAACGAAAGACGATCAAACCAGACACTCCTGGGTTGTCAGGGCGGACTGCCATGCAATGGCGCCAAACAATGACTTAGTACATCCAAGACCAATGCCGGTTCGCCAAAGGCGAACCTCCATGTAAAGTGCGCGCATTATCCTGTGATTGACCGCCCCTGTCACTTGGCCGCGTACGAAGGCGCACATCGGGGTTGTCAGCACGCTTGCCACAGGCTCAAACTGGCAGCTTTTCCGCTGGTGCGCGACGACGCGGCCAGGCCCGTCCAGAGCGCTGGAACACACAGCGCCATTCGTATCGATCATTCGGGGATCCTGACATGGAACTGGTTGTAAAAAGCGTAGCTGCTGCATCCGTAAAAACCGCCACACTGGTCCTTCCGGTAGGTGAAAACCGCAAGCTCGGCACTGTTGCCCAGGCTGTCGACCAGGCCTGCGAAGGCGCCATCAGCGCCGTGCTCAAGCGCGGCGACCTGGCCGGCAAGCCGGGCCAGACCCTGCTGCTACAGAACCTTTCGGGCCTGAAAGCCGAGCGCGTGCTGCTGGTGGGCAGCGGCAAGGAAGAAGCCCTGGGCGACCGCGCCTGGCGCAAACTGGTGGCCAGTGTCGCTGGCGTGCTCAAGGGCCTGAACGGCGCTGATGCAGTACTGGCCCTGGACGATATCGCGGTCAGCAACCGCGACGCCCATTACGGCAAGTACCGCCTGCTGGCCGAAACCCTGCTGGACGGCGAATATGTGTTCGACCGTTTCAAGAGCCAGAAAGCCGAGCCGCGCGCGCTGAAAAAGGTCACCCTGCTGGCCGACAAAGCCGGCCAGGCCGAAGTCGAGCGTGCGGTCAAGCATGCCAGCGCCATCGCCAGCGGCATGGCCTTCACCCGCGACCTCGGCAACCTGCCGCCCAACCTTTGCCACCCAAGCTACCTGGCCGAACAGGCGAAGGAGCTGGGCAAGGCACACAAGGCCCTCAAGGTTGAAGTGCTGGACGAGAAAAAGATCAAGGACCTGGGCATGGGCGCGTTCTACGCCGTGGGCCAGGGCAGCGACCAGCCGCCACGCCTGATCGTGCTCAATTACCAGGGCGGTAAAAAGGCCGACAAGCCATTCGTGCTGGTGGGTAAAGGCATTACCTTCGACACCGGCGGCATCAGCCTCAAGCCAGGCGCCGGCATGGATGAAATGAAGTACGACATGTGCGGCGCCGCCAGCGTGTTCGGCACCCTGCGTGCAGTGCTCGAGCTGCAACTGCCGATCAACCTGGTGTGCCTGCTGGCCTGCGCCGAGAACATGCCAAGCGGCGGCGCCACCCGCCCAGGTGACATCGTCACCACCATGAGCGGCCAGACCGTGGAAATCCTCAACACCGACGCTGAAGGCCGCCTGGTGCTGTGCGACACCCTGACCTACGCCGAGCGCTTCAAGCCGCAGGCGGTCATCGACATCGCCACCCTGACCGGCGCCTGCATCGTCGCCCTGGGCAGCCACACCTCCGGCCTGATGGGCAATAACGACGACCTGGTCGGGCAGTTGCTCGATGCCGGCAAGCGCGCCGACGACCGTGCCTGGCAGTTGCCGCTGTTCGAGGAATACCAGGAGCAACTGGACAGCCCGTTCGCCGACATGGGCAACATCGGTGGGCCGAAGGCCGGTACGATCACCGCGGGTTGCTTCCTGTCGCGCTTCGCAAAAGCCTACAACTGGGCGCACTTGGACATTGCCGGTACCGCCTGGGTCAGTGGCGGCAAGGACAAAGGCGCCACTGGCCGCCCGGTACCTCTGCTGACCCAGTACCTGCTGGACCGCGCTGGCGCCTGAAGCCGTGAAGCCGGTGGTGCCTTGCGCGCCACCGGCCGGCGATTCCCACCATGAGCAAAGTCGACTTCTACATTCTGCCCACCGACTCGCTGTCGGCGCGGCTCGATTTCGCCTGCAAGCTGTGCGAGAAGGCCTGGCGCCTCGGCCACCGGGTCTATCTGCACTGCCAGGATGCCGAACAGCGCAGTAAACTGGACCAACGCCTGTGGCGCTTCAAGGGCGAGGCCTTCGTGCCCCACGACCTCGCCGAGGTGCATGCCGATGCTGACGTGGTTCTGGGCCTGGCTGACAACGCCGGCGAGCACCACGGTCTGCTGATCAACCTCGGCGCCAGCGTGCCGGGTTTTGTCGGGCAGTTCGAGCGGGTGGCCGAAATCGTTGTTGAAGAGCCGGCTATCCGCCAATCAGCCCGTGAGCGATTCCGTTTCTACCGCGAACAGGGCTATGCTCTGCAAGACCACCGCTTACAGCGACTTTGACGACGATGGACAAGCCCTCCCCTTTGCCAGATTCCGCCCATCTGCTCGATGACCTCGAGTCGATCCGTCAGCTGCTTGGCGACGCCGACCTGCAACCGCCGCTGCTCACCGAGACGGTAGAGCAGATTCCGTTGCTGCTGGACGAAGCCGCCAGCGACCCCGCGGCGCCCGCCGAACCGGTAGCTGCCGAACCCCAGGACGACCCGCAGACCCGCCGCCAGGACACCCTGCTGCACCTGGAAAGCGAGCTGCGCGCCGCAGCGCAGATGATCATGCAGGACGTGATCAACGACTTTACCCCGCATATCGAGAACGAAATCAAGCGCCGGCTGGATGCGCGGATCGAGCGGCTGATCAAGCGTTCCGAGTAGAACCGGCAACGGTGTCGCCTGCGGCCCCCAGCTTGGTTATACTTCCCGGCTTTCCCGAATAAATGCACAGGGTCCCGCCGCGCATGGATAAGACCTACCAGCCGCACGCAATCGAAACTTCCTGGTACAACACCTGGGAGTCCGAGAACTATTTCGCTCCACAAGGTGCAGGCGAGTCCTACACCATCATGATCCCGCCGCCGAACGTAACCGGCAGCCTGCACATGGGCCACGGGTTCAACAACGCGATCATGGACGCCCTGATCCGTTTCCGCCGCATGCAAGGCCGCGACACCCTGTGGCAGCCAGGCACCGATCACGCGGGTATCGCCACGCAGATGCTGGTCGAGCGCCAACTTGAAGCCAAAGGCCAGAACCGTCATGACCTGGGCCGCGAAAAGTTCCTGGAAAAAGTCTGGGAATGGAAGGATCAGTCCGGTGGCAACATCAGCCGCCAGATTCGCCGCCTGGGCTCGTCGGTAGACTGGAGCCGCGAGCGCTTCACCATGGACGACGGCCTCTCCGAAGCAGTGAAAGAAGCGTTCGTGCGCCTGCATGAAGACGGCCTTATCTACCGCGGCAAGCGCCTGGTCAACTGGGACACCAAGCTGCACACAGCCATCTCCGACCTCGAAGTGGAAAACCACGACGAGAAAGGCCACCTGTGGAACCTGCGCTACCCGCTGGCCGACGGCGCCAAGACCGCCGAAGGCCAGGACTACCTGGTAGTTGCCACCACGCGTCCGGAAACCCTGCTGGGTGACGCTGCCGTGGCCGTCAACCCGAACGACGAACGCTATCAGGCACTGATCGGCAAATTCGTCGAACTGCCATTGGTCGGCCGCCGCATCCCGATCATCGCCGATGACTACTGCGACCCCGAGTTCGGTACCGGTTGCGTGAAGATCACACCGGCCCACGACTTCAACGACTACGAAGTCGGCAAGCGTCATAACCTGCCGCTGCTGAACATCTTCGACAAGAACGCCTTCGTGCTGGCCAGCGCCCAGGCCTTCAACCTCGACGGCAGCGTTAACGAGCAGGTCGACACCCAGCTGCCGGCCCAGTACGCCAACCTTGACCGCTTTGTCGCGCGCAAGCAGATCGTCGCCGACCTGGACGCCCAGGGCCTGCTGGTCAGCATCGACGACCACGCCCTGAAAGTGCCGAAAGGCGACCGCTCCGGCACGGTCATCGAGCCGTGGCTGACCGACCAGTGGTACGTTTCCACCAAGCCGCTGGCAGAGCCTGCCATCGCCGCCGTGGAAGATGGCCGCATCCAGTTCGTGCCCAAGCAATACGAGAACATGTACTTCTCCTGGATGCGCGATATCCAGGACTGGTGCATCAGCCGCCAGCTGTGGTGGGGCCATCGCATTCCTGCGTGGTACGACGAGGCAGGCCAGGTCTACGTTGGCCGCAACGAGGAAGAAGTGCGCGCCAAGCACAAGCTGGGCGCCGACGTGGTCCTGCGTCAGGATGACGACGTACTCGACACCTGGTTCAGCTCGGGCCTGTGGACATTCTCCACCCTGGGCTGGCCGGAACAGACCGAATTCCTCAAGAAGTTCCACTCCACCGACGTGCTGGTGACTGGCTTCGACATCATCTTCTTCTGGGTTGCGCGCATGATCATGCTGACCATGCACCTGATCAAGAACGAAGACGGCACCCCGCAGGTACCGTTCAAGACCGTGTACGTGCACGGCCTGGTACGTGACGGCCAGGGCCAGAAGATGTCCAAGTCCAAGGGCAACGTGCTGGACCCGCTGGACATCGTCGACGGCATTACCCTCGACGCCCTGCTGGAAAAACGCACCAGCGGCATGATGCAGCCCAAGCTTGCCGAGAAGATCGCCAAGCAGACCAAGGCCGAGTTCCCCGAAGGTATTGCCAGCTACGGCACCGACGCCCTGCGCTTCACCTTCTGCTCGCTGGCCTCGACCGGCCGCGACATCAAGTTCGACATGGGCCGCGTCGAAGGCTACCGCAACTTCTGCAACAAGATCTGGAACGCAGCCCGCTACGTGCTGGACAAGGGTGAAGACTGCGGCCAGAACGGCGAAGCCTACGAGCTGTCGCTGGCCGACCGCTGGATCATCTCGCAGCTTCAGCGTACCGAAGCCGAAGTAACCCGCCAGCTGGAGCAGTTCCGCTTTGACCTGGCCAGCCAGGCGCTGTACGAGTTTATCTGGAACCAGTACTGCGACTGGTACCTGGAGCTGTCCAAACCGGTACTGTGGGACGAAAACGCCCCGGTAGAGCGCGCCCGTGGCACCCGCCGCACCTTGGTGCGCGTGCTGGAAGTGGCACTGCGTCTTGCGCATCCGTTCATGCCGTTCATCACCGAAGAAATCTGGCAGCGCATCGCGCCGCTGGCCGGCATCGACGGCAAGACCATCATGCTGCAGCCATGGCCAGTGGCCAACGAAGCACGTATTGACGCCGCTGCCGAAGGCGACATCGAGTGGCTGAAAGAGTTGATGGTCGGCCTGCGCAATATCCGCGCCGAAATGAACATCGGCCCCGGCAAGCCGCTGCCGCTGTTCCTGAAGAACGCCAACGCCGACGACCAGCGCCGTCTGCAGGAAAACGAAGCGCTGCTGAAGAAGCTGGCCAAGGTCGAGTCATTCACCGTACTGGGTGATGCCGACGAAGCGCCGCTGTCCGCTACCGCCCTGGTAGGTGACCTGCAAGTGCTGGTGCCAATGGCCGGGCTGATCGACAAGGATGCCGAGCTGGCGCGCCTGAACAAGGAAATCCAGCGTCTGCAAGGTGAAGTGCAACGTGTTGGCGGCAAGCTGTCCAACGCAGCCTTCGTCGACAAGGCCCCGCCTGCGGTGATCGAGAAGGAACGCGCCAAGCTGGCCGAGTCCGAACAGGCCCTGGCCAACTTCACCGAGCAGCATGCGCGGATTGCAGCGCTGTAATCACTAGAGAGACCGTTGGGGCCGCTGTACGGCCCTTTCGCGACACAAGGCCGCTCCCACAGGACGGCGCCAACCTTCAAGGCGCCACCCTCCTGTGGGAGCGGCCTTGTGTCGCAAAAGGGCTGCGCAGCAGCCCCAGGGTCTTCAAGCCACCGCTCGTATAGGGCTGGACACTGCCATGACCCCGAACAAACCCACCCTGCACCCGCGCAACCGCCACCAGGGTCGCTACGACTTCCCCAGCCTGATCAAGGCCCACCCTGATCTGGCCCGTTTCACCATCACCAACCCCCACGGCAAGCCCAGCATCGACTTTGCCAACCCCGAAGCCGTCCGCGTGTTCAACCGTGCACTGCTCAAGGCCCAGTACGGCATCCAGCACTGGGACATCCCAGCCGATTACCTGTGCCCGCCCATTCCTGGCCGTGCCGACTACATCCACGTAGCCGCCGATCTGTTGGCCGATGACAATGCCGGCGACGTCCCAAGGGGTGCCCAAGTGCGCGCGCTGGACATCGGCGTGGGGGCCAACTGCATCTATCCACTGCTGGGCTACAGTGACTACCGCTGGCGCTTCCTCGGCTCGGACATCGACCCGGTGGCGCTGGCCTCGGCCAAGGCTATCGTCCAGGCCAATGGCCTGGGCAAAGCCATTACCCTGCGCCAGCAGGCCAGCCGAGCTCACATCCTCAGCGGCCTGCTGCAGGAGGGCGAACGCTTTGACCTGACCCTGTGCAACCCGCCCTTCCATGCCTCACGCGACGAAGCCACCCGCGGCAGCCAGCGCAAATGGAAGAACCTCGGCAAACAGGACCCCAAACGCAAGCTGCCCGTGCTGAACTTCGGTGGCCAGAACAATGAACTGTGGTGCGAGGGTGGCGAAATCCGCTTTGTCACCCAGCTGATCGGCGAAAGCGTGCAGTACGCCGAACGGGTACTTTGGTTCACCAGCCTGGTGTCCAAGGCCAGCAACCTGCCGGGCATCGAAGCCGCGTTGAAGAAGTCCGGCGCCAAGGCCGTACGCATCATTGAGATGGGCCAGGGGCAGAAACAGAGCCGCATGGTCGCCTGGAGCTTCCTTGACGACGCCGCACGCCAAGCCTGGCACGCCCAGCGTAAATCACAGGCATGAAAAAACCGCGCCCGGGCAAGCCGGGCGCGGTTTCGTCAAAGCAACAATTACTTGTTGATGGCGTCGGTCAGCACTTTGGCTGGAACGAACTTGACGACTTTCTTGGCAGCGATTTCGATGGCAGCGCCAGTCGAAGGGTTGCGGCCGGTACGGGCAGGACGCTCGGAGACTTTCAGCTTGCCGATGCCTGGCAGAGTGATTTCAGCGCCGTTTTCCAGTTGGTCAGCAACGATCTGGCCCAGTTGCTCCAGAGCGTTCTTGGCGGTGGCTTTTGGCGCGGCGATCGATTCGGCGATGTCGGCAATCAGTTGGTCTTTGGTCAATGCCATGGTGGTGTTCCTTCCCTATCAAATTCGATGGTTAAGCAGCGGACTACGACGTTATCGGGCCAGCCCCTTGAAATGGAGGGCCGCGCCAATTGCGTATGTAGATACGAAAATCAGCGTTTGGTTCGACACGACGAAAGCTTGCTGCCAGCAATGCGCACACGAGGGGCGCAAGACCGCGCAAAACTACCACATGAATGGATAAATATCCGCTTCGCACTTTGATTAAATGCAGGTTTTTCGGGGGTTTCAGCTGAAAACACAGAAAATTGAACAAAAAACGAACAACCGACATATCTGCCAACATACGGCCACTGCATCACCTCAGGTCTAGGTTAAACTTGGCAACTTTTGCAGCTCGCCGAGAATTCCATGCCAATCCGTCATTGCATCGTTCACCTGATCGACAAAAAGCCCGATGGCAGCCCCGCCGTGCTGCATGCTCGCGACTCCGAACTGGCTGCCTCCGATGCCATCGAAAACCTCCTGGCCGACCTCAATGACAGCTACAACGCCAAGCAAGGCAAGGCCTGGGGCTTTTTCCACGGCGAATCGGGCGCCTACCCGCTGAGCGGCTGGCTGAAGCAGTACCTGGATGAAGAAAAAGACTTCACCGCCTTCAGCCGCGTAGCTGTCGAGCATCTGCAGAAGCTGATGGAAGAGTCCAACCTGTCCACCGGCGGCCACATCCTGTTTGCCCACTATCAGCAAGGCATGACCGAGTACCTGGCGATCGCCCTGCTGCACCATAGCGAAGGCGTGGCGGTGAATGCCCAGCTCGACGTGACCCCTTCCCGTCACCTCGACCTTGGCCAGTTGCACCTGGCAGCACGCATCAACCTGTCGGAGTGGAAGAACAACCAGAACTCCAGGCAGTATATTTCGTTCATCAAGGGCAAGAACGGCAAGAAGGTGTCGGATTACTTCCGCGACTTCATAGGCTGCCAGGAAGGCGTCGACGGCCCGGGCGAAACCCGCACCCTGCTCAAGGCCTTCAGCGATTTCGTCGAAAGCGAAGACCTGCCGGAAGAATCCGCCCGC
This sequence comes from Pseudomonas sp. yb_2, assembly GCF_043103905.1. Taxonomy (NCBI): domain Bacteria; kingdom Pseudomonadati; phylum Pseudomonadota; class Gammaproteobacteria; order Pseudomonadales; family Pseudomonadaceae; genus Pseudomonas; species Pseudomonas sp. yb_2. Next base: position 159,865 of record NZ_JBICKH010000006.1, read on the forward strand.
GAAAAGACCCAGACCCTGGTCGAGTACGCCACCACCCAGACCAAGCTGGGCGAGCCGGTGACGCTCGAAGAGCTGTCCAGCCTGATCGACGAGGACCGCCCCAAAGCGTTCTACGACCACATCCGCAACAAGGACTACGGCCTGTCGCCGGAAATTCCTGCTGACAAACGCACCCTCAACCAGTTCCGCCGTTTCACCGGGCGTGCCGAGGGGCTGTCGATCAGCTTCGAGGCGCATCTGCTGGGGGACAAGGTGGAGTATGACGAAGCAGCGGGGACCTTGATCATCAAGGGGCTGCCGACAACCTTGGTGGATCAGCTGAAGCGCCGCAAGGACTGATTTCCCCCAAGCCGCCAAAGGAGGCCACCAGTGCCTCCTTCGCCGACTTGCGCAGCCGTTTCACCAACCGCTCCTGGCGCAGCGCCGCGCTCTTGTCCGGCCACTGCTCCACATACACCAGCGCCTGGGCCGGGCTGGTCTTGAAATAGCGGGCGCCCTGCCCTTTCTGATGCGCGGCGAACCGACGCTGCGGGTCATCGCTGATGCCGCAATACAACGAGCCATTGGCAGCCCTTACCAGATAGACAAACCAGGGCTTACCCATGGCAGGTTCGACGACTTCACTCACCCTGGGCCTGCTGGAATGCGCGCAGCCCCTTGAATGCCTGCAGGCGGACCTTGTTCTGCATCAGCGGCGACCACCCCAGCAGCATTCCAGGAACACCCAACGCTTGCCGCGACCAGCGCCACAGGTCAAAGGTGTCGTCATGCTGGCAAATCAGCCCATCACGAATGACAAAGCGTGCCTGGATATCGTTGACCACAACACGGCCGGTCTGGCTGAACAGGTAGGTAGCCACCCAGTGCGCGCTGCCACTGTGCTCATCTGCGCGAATGCTGTCGAATGTCAGGGTGAAGTTCTTGGCGCGGGTGGTGAGCATCCGCCACATATCGCCTGCGTCCTTGCCGCGCAGGGTGCCGAACACCGGGTCGCTGAAAACGATATCGTCGCTGTAGCAGGCCAGCATGGCGTCGGCATCCAGGCGCTGGAAAGCCTGGTAGAAACGGGTGATCAGGGCGCGGTTGGCATCACTCATTGGGGGCTGGTCCGTCCTAGGTTCGAAAACTGCACGATAATCTGCCCCGGTGGCTTATGCCAGTCCCGCCCTCTTGGCAGGCACGAGGACGGGACAGCTAAAACAGGCCTCAGACTTTTTCGCAGGTCACCTGCACATGCAGCGCCCGCCCGGCACCCAGCCCGAACACCACGGCGCCAACGCCCAGCACCGCAAAAATCCAACCCAGTGCCGTCCAGCCGCCGGTCAGGTCATGCACCAGCCCCACCGCAAAAGGCCCCATCGAGGCCAGGGTATAACCCACCCCTTGGGCCATGCTCGACAAGTTCGCCGCCACGTGGGCGTCCTTCGAGCGCAGCACGATCAAGGTCAGCGCCAGGGCAAAGGTACCGCCCTGCCCCAGGCCCAGCACAATGGCCCACCCCCACAACCCGGAAAGTGGCGCATACAGGCAACCGAACAGCCCCGCCAGCGTACCCGACATGACCAGCACGATCGCCAGCCGCTGGTCCTTGCCGCGGGTGGCCAGCCAGGGGGCACTGAGCGAGCTGATCAACTGCACGATTACCGACCCTGACAGCACCAGCCCTGCCTCGGTAGGGCTGAGGCCGCGACCGATCAGGATCGATGGCAACCAACCGAACACGATGTAAGCCAGTGATGACTGCAGGCCCATATACAGGGTCACCTGCCAGGCCAGTGGGTCACGCCACAAACCTCGCACGCGATAGGCCACCTTGTGTAGGCCATGCCCCTGACGGGCCTGTGGCAGCCACACCAGCATGGCCAGCAAAGCCGGCAGCACCCAGAAGCCCAACCCTAGTGCCCAGCTGCCGTCGAAATGCTGGGCCAAAGGTACGGTGGCACCCGCGGCCATGGCCGCGCCCAGGCATAATGCCATGGTGTATACACCGGTCAGCGTGCCAGCGTGCTGTGGAAAGTCGCGTTTGACGATACCTGGCAACAATACGCCGATAATGCCGATGCTGGCCCCCGCCATCAGGCTGCCGAGGAACACCCCGATAGCCCCAAAGGTACTTCGTACCACGAGGCCAAGTGCCAGGGTGAGGAGGATGCCAAGAATCACCCGCTCGCTGCCAAAGCGCCGCGCCAGCACCGGCGCCAAGGGAGCAAACAGGCCCAGGCAGAGCACCGGCAAGGTGGTCAGCAAGCCAGCCTGCGAAGCATTCAGCCCCAAGCCTTCAGATACTTGGCCCAGCACCGGCGCCATGCTCGACAATGCCGGGCGCAGGTTCAAGGCCACCAGCACCAGGCCCAGCAGCAACAGCCAGGGCCGCCGCAACACCACAGCCTGCTGCTGGACCTGTTCGTCGTCAGCTTCAGCGTCGATCAGCAGCTCATCGAGATCCCGCTCGTTCGACGGGGAATTACGGGTGATGGATTCAGCCATGGCCTTCTCGGTCTCAGGATTCAATGAGGATACGGGTCAGGCGCTTGGCCCGTTCAGCGTCACGTTGCTCGATGGCGTCGAGGATCTGCCCATGCAAGTCGAACGTGGCCTGGCAGCGCGGAACGGTGGCCATATTGTGTTGCAGAGCGGCAGCCACGACCCCGGAAAAGTAACGGTACAGCTCGCTTAATGCCGGGTTGTGGGCGGCATCGACCAGCCGCTGGTGGAACACCAGGTCGCAGGCCACATAGGCATCGACATCGCCGTGAAAATGCCCGGCACTGCCTTCCAGGGCATCCCGTAGCGCTTGCAGGTCGGCATCGGTACGGCGCAAGGCCGCCAGCCCGACGGCCTCCGCCTCGAGAATATGGCGGGTTTCACGGGCCTGCTCGGGCGTACACCGGGACATCGCGTGCACCGCCTGCAGCGGGTCCTGGGCAGTGCGCAGGTAGCTGCCGTCGCCCTGGCGAATTTCCACCAGGCCACTGAACGCCAGCACGCGCATGGCCTCACGCACGGTGTTGCGGCTGATGCCCAGCTGCAAGGCAAGCTCTGGCTCGGTAGGCAGGCGCTGACCGACCTGCCAATCGCCCAACACGATGCATTCGCGCATGCGCTCTACCGCCAACTCCACCAGGGAGCGCTTGGTCAGCTCTGTATTCATGCCACTCAACCAATCATCCGACGAATTGAGGCAGCTTACTGGATTGCAGGCAAAGAGGTAAACCACCTGGTATTTCTGCCAGTTGTGGGCATGCCACTTTGTTGCAACGCTCGTTGCGTGCTTTCAAGGATGCGACCCCATGCGACTGGCAAGTTTGCTGTTATTGCTGTTCCTGGCCCTGCAGCCGGGCTGTGACCCGGCCCGGCACCCGAGCCGCCCTAAAACCTTGCTCATCGGCCTTGACGGCGTGCAATTGCAGCAGTACCTGCAACTGGGCGATGCGACCAACCTGAAGCAGCGGCTGCACTACGGCAAGGCTTACGCCGGGGGGATCAATGGTAAAGCCAGCGAGCAACCCACCTTGAGCGGCCCAGGCTGGATCACTTTGCTGACCGGCGTGTGGAGCGACAAGCATGGCGTTGAATCGGACGACGACTCGCAACGGATAAACCCGGCGTTTCCTAGCCTGTTCAAGCGGCTACGCCTGGCCTACCCCAATGCCTACCTCTCCAGCATCGTCAACTGGTCGCCCATCAACACGGCATTTCTGCTGGAGGACGCCCATGGCGCCGATGTACGCGAAAGTGGCTTGCCAGATGAACAGGTGATCGAACGAACGTTGCAGATCCTCGGCGACACACCCGCTGATTTCACGTTCATTCAACTGGACGAACCTGACCAGATTGGCCATCACAGGGGTTATGGTGAGCGCTATGCGCAGGCGTTGCGCAAGGCCGACAGCGAGATCGGACGGCTATTGGACAAGGTAGACCAGCGGCGTCGCATGTTCCCACAGGAAGACTGGCTGGTACTCGTCAGTACCAACCATGGCCGGGACTATTGGGGCAAAGGCCATGGCGGCGCTTCGGAGCAGGAAAAGAGCATTTTCATCGCCAGCAACAAACCGTTGAATCAGGAACTGACCGAGCTGAGCATTCCTGTGGAAATGCCTGGGCCCGGCGGTCTGTACGGGCTTCCCGCGCAGACCTCGGTAGCGCCCACGGTGCTGCGCCACATGGGCCTCAAGCTGCAGCCGGAATGGCTATTGGACGGCACGCCTTTACTGGGTGATACCGGCGTGCGCAAGGCGCGGGCAGATGAAAACTAAGGACGGCTACGCTGGAACAGTAACGCCAAGGGTTATCTGACCATTATCAAGAACGGCCATGTGGTTGCCCAGGTTGCGGCCAGAGACGAGCAATGGACCGATCCGGAGGGGATGGACAAGCAGAACGATTATGCACTGGTACTGGATGGTACACCGGCGGCAGTGCGCAACAGGCCGGCAGCCAAGCCGTTTGTAATCGAAGACCGCCGCTATTGAGCCCCCCGGTAGGAGCGGGTTCACCCGCGAATGGGCCGGGCCTGCTGGCCAATTTCCACCGACCGTTCGCCGCTGCCGCCGCTATCGTATTCGCGGGTAAACCCGCTCCTACACGTCAGCTCAACGCATCCAGCAGTGCCTGGTTCATTTCCGGCGTACCGATGGTAATCCGCAGGAACTGGGCAATACGCGGCTGCTTGAAGTGACGCACGATCACGCCCTGCTCGCGCAAGCGTGCCGCCAGCTCGCCGGCATCCTGCTGCGGGTGGCGGGCGAAGATGAAGTTGGCAGCCGACGGCAGCACCTCAAAACCCTTGGCCTGCAGCTGACCGACCAACACCTCGCGGCTGTCTATTACCTTGCGGCAGGTTTCCTCGAAGTACTCACGGTCTTCGAACGCCACCGCCGCGCCGACGATAGCTGCACGGTCCAGTGGATAGGAGTTGAAGCTGTTCTTGATCCGCTCCAACGCCTCGATCAGGTCCGGATGCCCCACCGCCAGGCCCACTCGTAGCCCCGCCAGCGAGCGCGACTTCGACAGCGTCTGGGTAACCAGCAGGTTATCGTAGCGGTCCACCAGGCTGATCGCCGTTTCACCACCGAAATCGATGTAGGCCTCATCCACCACCACCACCGAATCACGGTTGGCCTGCAGCAACTCCTCCACCACCTGCAACGGCATCAGGCAACCGGTCGGCGCGTTGGGGTTGGGGAAGATGATGCCAGCGTTGGGCTTTTTGTAGTCCTCAATGCGGATCTGGAACTGCTCATCCAGCGCCACCTGTTCGAAGGCAATGCCGTACAGGCCACAGTAGACCGGGTAGAAGCTGTAGCTGATGTCCGGGAACAGCAGCGGCGCATCGTGCTGGAACAGGCCGTGGAAGATGTGCGCCAGCACCTCGTCCGAGCCGTTGCCGACAAACACCTGCGCCGGGGTCACGCCGTAGTACTCGGCCACCGCTTGCTTGAGACGGTCACCGTTCGGGTCCGGGTACAGGCGCAGGTTATCGTTCAGCTCGCCGCGCATGGCCTCCAGCGCCTTGGGCGACGGGCCATAGGGGTTTTCGTTGGTGTTCAGCTTGACCAGGCGGGCCAGCTTGGGTTGCTCGCCCGGCACGTAAGGCACCAGGTCCTTGACGAAGGGGCTCCAGAATCGACTCATGCTCAGTTCCCCTTCTCTTGGGTCAAAATACGGTATTCAGCGCTGCGGGCGTGGGCGGTCAGCGACTCGCCACGGGCCAGGACCGAGGCAGTGTGGCCCAGTTCGGACGCGCCCTGTTCGGAGCAGAAGATGATCGACGAACGCTTCTGGAAGTCATACACCCCCAGCGGCGACGAAAAACGCGCGGTACCTGAAGTGGGCAGCACGTGGTTAGGGCCAGCGCAGTAATCGCCCAGCGCTTCGCTGGTGTGGCGGCCCATGAAGATCGCGCCAGCGTGACGAATGTGTGGCAGCCAGGCTTGAGGGTCGGCCACCGACAGCTCCAGGTGCTCCGGTGCGATGCGGTTGGCCACGTCCATGGCCTGCTGCATGTCACGCACCTGGATCAGCGCACCACGGCCATTGATCGACTTCTCGATGATATCGGCACGTTCCATGGTCGGCATCAGCTTGTCGATGCTGGCAGCCACGCGATCGAGGAAAGCAGCATCCGGGCTGACCAGGATGGCCTGGGCGTCTTCGTCGTGCTCGGCCTGGGAGAACAGGTCCATGGCGATCCAGTCCGGGTCGGTCTGGCCGTCGCACACCACGAGAATTTCCGAGGGGCCGGCGATCATGTCAATGCCTACCTGGCCGAACACGTGGCGCTTGGCGGTGGCAACGTAGATGTTGCCCGGGCCGACGATCTTGTCCACCTGCGGCACGCTTTCAGTCCCGTAGGCCAGCGCAGCCACGGCCTGGGCGCCACCGACGGTGAACACCCGGTCGACACCAGCGATGCAGGCAGCCGCCAGTACCAGCTCGTTGACCTCACCCCGCGGGGTCGGCACCACCATCACCACTTCAGTCACGCCGGCAACCTTGGCCGGGATGGCGTTCATCAGCACCGACGACGGGTACGACGCCTTGCCGCCCGGCACATACAGGCCAGCACGGTCCAGCGGGGTGACCTTCTGGCCGAGCACGGTGCCGTCGGCCTCGGTGTACTGCCAGGAATCCTGCTTCTGCCGCTCGTGATAAATGCGCACACGGTTGGCGGCCTTTTCCAGGGCCTCGCGCTGGACCGGGGTAATACGGGTCAGCGCCAGTTCCAGGCGCGCGCGATCGAGGATCAGGTCGTCAATCGACTTGGCGTCAACACCATCGAAACGCTGGGTGAATTCCACCAGCGCCGCATCACCGCGTTCACGCACGGCCTTGATGATGTCGAGCACGCGCTGATTGACCGCGTCATCGGACACACTTTCCCAGCTCAGCAGATGATCCAGATGTCGGGCGAAATCCGGATCAGCGGCGTTGAGACGGGCAATTGCAGTGGACACGGTCATGGCGAGGGCCTCGTAATATTAGCGAATGCTCAGGCGCCCTAGGGGATTGTGCGAAAAGTGCCTGCGCGACGATCATGCTACGTTAAAAACAGGCTCGGTATGCTCATTTGCAACCAGCAAAGTCGGGCGCGACCCCGGCCGTTCCTCGCCTGTTTTCGTTCTTGCATGATCGCCGCTCGGCGACTTTTCGCACTATCCCAAGCTACCAGTCCATCCGCGCGGGCACCCGAGAAAAATGGCTATGACGCGGATAGACGGGCGCGACAGCGAAGGTCGCGCGCAGGAGTCAACCGCGGTGTCGCGATTCGACCGCTGCACGCAGCGTGTCGATCAGGCTCTGGATACGGGCGTGCTGCATTTTCATGGAGGCTTTGTTGACCACCAGGCGAGAGCTGATCGTGGCGATCAGTTCCTGGGGTTCCAGGCCGTTGGCACGCAGGGTGTTGCCGGTGTCGACCACGTCGATGATCTTGTCGGCAAGGTTGATCAGCGGCGCCAGCTCCATCGAGCCATACAGCTTGATGATGTCGACCTGGCGACCTTGTTCGGCATAGTAACGCTTGGCTACGTTGACGAACTTGGTGGCCACACGCAGGCGCCCCTTGGGCTCGGCTGCGCCGACTACGCCCGCGGTCATCAGCTTGCATTGGGCAATCTGCAGGTCCAGGGGCTCATACAGGCCCTGGCCGCCGTACTCCATCAGCACGTCCTTGCCGGCCACACCCAGGTCGGCAGCGCCATGCTCGACATAGGTCGGCACGTCGGTGGCACGCACGATCAGCAGGCGTACATCGTCCTGCGTGGTGGGGATGATCAGTTTGCGGCTCTTGTCCGGGTTTTCGGTCGGCACGATGCCGGCCTCGGCGAGCAACGGCAAGGTATCGTCGAGAATACGGCCTTTGGAAAGCGCGATGGTCAACATTGGAACGTCGGTCCTTAAGCGGCTGCTGCCGGCCAGGTCATCGACCTGGCCGCATTCAATTCAAAAGGTGCGTCCTTGCACCCGCGGGGTACTAGCCCGGTACGCGGCGGATTTTCGCGCCGAGCATCTGCAGTTTTTCCTCGATGCACTCGTAACCACGGTCGATGTGGTAGATGCGATCGATCAGGGTATCGCCTTCGGCAACCAGCGCCGACAGCACCAGGCTGGCGGAAGCACGCAGGTCGGTGGCCATGACCGGGGCACCCTTCAGCGCCTTGACGCCAGTGACGATGGCGGTGTTGCCTTCAACCTGGATCTGCGCGCCCATGCGGTGCATTTCGTAAACATGCATGAAGCGGTTTTCGAAGATGGTCTCGATCACCGCGCCAGTGCCTTCGGCAATGGCATTCAGCGAGATGAACTGCGCCTGCATGTCGGTCGGGAACGCCGGATACGGGGCAGTACGCAGGTTGACGGCTTTCGGCCGCTTGCCATGCATGTCCAGTTCGATCCAGTCTTCGCCGGTGTTGATGTCGGCACCCGCTTCCTTGAGCTTTTCAAGCACGGCTTCAAGGATGGTAGGGTCGGTGTCCTTGACCTTGACGCGGCCACCGGTCACGGCAGCGGCAACCAGGTAGGTACCGGTCTCGATGCGGTCCGGCATCACGCGGTAATTGGCCGAATCCAGTCGTTCGACACCATCGATGGTGATGGTGTCGGTACCGGCGCCCTGAATGTTCCCGCCCATGGCGTTGATGAAGTTGGCCAGGTCGACCACTTCAGGCTCACGCGCGGCGTTCTGCAACACGCTGCGGCCCTTGGCCAAGGCAGCGGCCATCATGATGTTCTCGGTACCGGTCACGCTGACGGTGTCGAAGAAGAAGTGCGCGCCGCGCAGGCCACCTTCAGGCGCCTTGGCCTTGATGTAGCCGCCTTCCACTTCGATCTTCGCCCCCATGGCCTCAAGGCCACGGATGTGCAGATCGACCGGACGCGAACCAATGGCGCAACCGCCAGGCAGGGCCACTTCGGCCTCGCCGAAACGGGCAACCATCGGGCCCAGCACCAGGATCGAGGCGCGCATGGTCTTGACCAGCTCGTACGGCGCGACCAGGGTCTTGATGGTGCGTGGATCAATCTCCACCGACAGCTTTTCGTCGATCACAGGCTCGATGCCCATGCGCCCGAACAGCTCGATCATGGTGGTGATGTCGTGCAGGTGCGGCAGGTTGCCCACGGTGACCGGGCCATCGGCCAGCAGGGTGGCTGCCAGAATCGGCAGGGCTGCGTTTTTCGCGCCCGAAATGCGGATCTCGCCGTCAAGGCGAGCGCCGCCAGTAATAATCAGTTTGTCCATTGGAGTCTCGCCGCCAAGTTGGCTCAGGTGCGCTCAGCCCAGGCTGCGCTGCTGAAAAATTTCATGGTTACCGCATGGATGCTGCCATTGGCGATCCACGGATTCAGGTGAGCATAGATCGCCTGCTGGCGTTTGACCGGACTCAGGCCAGCCAACTCGTCGCTGATCACGTTCAACTGGAAGTTGCAGCCTTCGCCTTCAACTTCGACCCGGGAACCCGGCAATTTCTCTTCAAGGAAGCTTTTAACTTCTACGGCCTGCATGCTCAACCTCAATCGGCGCCCGATGCGCACGGGTCGGCCATCATACAAAAAAGCCCCTCGCCTGCGAAGCCCAACGAAGGCTTCGCTGACCGAGGGGCCATCATCCGTGCCTGGCCACTAGCTTGCCAGCACTTCATCGAGATCATAGACCTCGGCAATTTCCCGCATATCATCAGGCATGCCACGCACCTCGCACGCCTTGCCAGTGGCCTGAGCATCCCGCATGTACGCCAGCAGTAGCGACAGGCCAACACTCGACGACTTCTCGACAGCCGAGCAATCAAGCACCAGTCGCGGCTCGCGCGAGCCATCGATCAGCACCTTGCCTTGCTTGCGCAAGGCCGGGCCGCTGCGGTAGTCCAGCACGCCAGTCAGACGCAGCACGCCTGGCTCTGCCATGCTTACAGCGGCCTCACTCATTTGACGCTCTTCTCTGGCGAGTTGTCGGCAGCCTGCTTGGCCTTGGCCACTTCGCCGGCCCAGCCGTCGATGGTCTTGTCCAGGTCATTGCCGTTGCGCTGCATGGCATCGGCGAACTGGTCACGGAACAGCTTGCCGATGTTGATGCCGTTGACGATCACGTTACGCACCTTCCACTCGCCGCCAATGTTCTCCAGGGTGTACTGCACGGGGTACACGGCACCGTTGTTGCCGGTAACCTTCATGCCGACACTGGCGCGCTTGCCGTCATCGGCTTTAGCCGGGTCGACAGTGATGCCCTGGTTATTGTATTCGAGCAAGGCATTGCCATAGAACTGCATCAGGCTGCGCTTGAAGTTTTCCTGGAAGCGCTGCATCTGCTCCGGGGTCGCCTTGCGCGAGTACTTCACGGTCATGATGCTGCGCGAGATACCGTCGGCATCCACCACCGGGCCGAGAATGCGGTTGAGCGAGTCATAGAAGGCGTTGGGGTTGGACTTGTACTGCTCCTTGTTGGCCTTGAGGTCGCCGAGCAGTTCATTGGTGGTGCTTTGAACCACTTCGTGCGGTGTCTGCACAGCCAGGGCCAGCAGGGGGAAGGCCGCCAGCAGCACCAGCAGGCCACGTCGCAGGATCGAAATCATGGGTACTCCTTAATTAGCCGGTTGCGCTTCTTTCGGTTCCTTGCCAACAGAGTTGAGCAGGAACTTGCCAATCAGATCCTCCAGCACCAGTGCCGACTGTGTGTCATGGATGGTTGCACCATCCTTGAGCACTTCGTCTTCACCGCCAACGCTGATGCCGATGTACTTCTCACCAAGCAAACCGGCGGTCAGGATCGAGGCAGTGGAGTCGGTCGGCAGGTTATCGACCGACTTGTCCAGCTGCAACGTCACCCGACCGGTGTAGGAATCACGGTCCAGATCGATGGCGGTAACCTTGCCGATGGTCACACCGGCCATGGTCACTTTAGCTCTGACCGTCAAACCGGCGATATTGTCGAAGTAAGCATAAACTTTATAGGTATCGCTGCTCGGGCTGGCCGACAGCCCGCTGACACGCAGGGCCAGCAGCAGCAGCGCCAGGATCCCGGCCAGGAGGAACAGGCCGACACCGATTTCCAGGGTGCGGTTTTGCATCAGAAATCTCCAAACATCAAGGCGGTCAGAATAAAGTCCAGACCCAGCACTGCCAACGAGGCATAGACCACGGTCTTGGTGGTTGCACGGCTGATCCCTTCTGAGGTGGGCTCACAGTCGTACCCCTGGAATACGGCGATCCAGGTCGAGACGAAAGCAAACACCACGCTCTTGACCAGCCCGTTGAGCACGTCGTCAGTGAAAGAAACACTGTTCTGCATGTTGGCCCAGAACGAGCCCTCGTAGACACCCAGCCAGTCCACCGCCACCCACGAGCCACCCCAGATACCGACCACGCTGAAGATCAGCGCCAGCAGCGGCAGCGAGATGAAACCGGCCCACAGGCGTGGCGCAACGATGTACTTGAGCGGGTCGACACCGATCATTTCCAGGCTCGACAACTGCTCGGTGGACTTCATGTTGCCGATTTCGGCGGTCAGCGCGGAACCGGCACGCCCGGCGAACAGCAACGCCGTTACCACCGGGCCAAGTTCACGCAGCAGGGTCAGGGCGACCATCTGCCCTACCGCCTGCTCCGAGCCGTACTTGGTCAGGATGCTGTAGCCCTGCAGCGCCAGCACCATGCCGATGAACACACCGGACACGACGACGATCGCCAGCGACAGCACACCCACCGAGTACAACTGCTTGGTCAGCAGCTGGAAGCCGCCGCCAATACCACCGCGACCGACCAGCGCATGGAACAGGAACAGGCACGAACGCCCGAGCACGGCCAGCACGTCGATTGCCGAGCGGCCCAGCAGGCGGACACGCTCGAGTAAGGATTTTCTGCGCATCAACGCGCCCCCAGCAGGTCGGCGCGGTAGTCAGGCGCGGGAAAGTGGAAGGGAACCGGGCCATCCGGGTCGCCTTTCATGAATTGGCGGATCCGTGGATTGTCCGACCCCATCAGCTCATCAGGCGTCCCCTGGCCCAGCACCTGGCCGTCACCTACAACGTAGATGTAGTCGGCGATGCTGGCAGTTTCTGCCAGGTCATGGGAAACCACGATGCTGGTGATGCCCAGGGCATCGTTGAGCAGGCGAATCAGGCGCACCAGTACCCCCATGGCGATCGGGTCCTGGCCGACGAACGGTTCGTCGTACATGAGGATCTGCGGGTCCAGGGCAATCGCCCGGGCCAGCGCCACACGGCGCTTCATGCCACCGGACAGCTCGTCGGGCATCAGGTCGATGGCACCGCGCAGGCCCACGGCCTGCAGCTTCATCAACACGATGTCACGGATCATTTCGTCCGACAGCTGAGTATGCACGCGCAACGGGAACGCGACGTTCTCGAACACATCGAGGTCGGTGAACAACGCGCCGCTCTGAAACAGCACACCCATCTGCTTTCGGGCGTCGAACAGGTCGCTGCGCGACAGCGTCGGCAGGTTCTGCCCGGCAACCCATACCTCACCGCTCGAGGGGCGCAACTGTGCGCCCATCAGGCGGAGCAACGTGGTCTTGCCGCACCCCGATGGCCCCATGATGCCGGTGACCTTGCCGCGCGGGATGCTGATGTCCACGTTGCTGAAAATGCTGCGCGAACCACGTTTGAAGGTTACTCCCTTCAACTCGACCGCGTAGGCGCTATCCACACTCATCTAGACTCCTTGCTAATGCAGCCTCGTCCTAATGGACGCCGGCCTCCATCTGGAAGGCACACGCACCCCTGACAGGCCGAATAGCGGCGAACTATAGCACCGCTGACAGCCCCGCCCCAAGGCCGGACAAGCAGTCGTTCAGCCCCGGGACAGGCTTTGGTGGTATTCACTGCAACAATCGAGGAGGTGAGGGTTTTCATCATTGCGCGTATAATCGTCGCCCTTTCATCAGGCATTGCTTTTTCGACATGAGCCAATCCAGCGAGCTGATCCAATCCGCCCAACGCACTCTGCGCCTGGAACTCGAGGCCGTAGAGGCCCTTTTGGCGCGCATCGACGACAATTTCGTCAAAGCCTGCGAACTGATTCTGGCCAGCAAGGGCCGGGTCGTCGTGGTCGGCATGGGCAAGTCCGGGCACATCGGCAACAAGATCGCCGCGACCCTGGCCAGCACCGGCACACCGGCGTTTTTCGTGCATCCGGCCGAAGCCAGCCATGGCGACATGGGCATGATCACCCGTGATGATGTCATCCTTGCGCTGTCGAACTCCGGCAGCACCGCCGAAATCGTCACCCTGCTGCCGTTCATCAAGCGCCTTGGCATCAAGCTGATCAGCCTGACCGGCAACCCGGACTCGCCGCTGGCCCAGGCCGCCGAGGTCAACCTTGACGCACGTGTCGAACAAGAGGCCTGCCCGCTGAACCTGGCCCCCACCTCCTCCACCACGGCAGCGCTGGTACTGGGCGACGCCTTGGCCATCGCCTTGCTCGAAGCCCGCGGCTTCACCGCCGAGGACTTCGCCTTCTCGCACCCGGGAGGCGCGCTGGGCCGCCGCCTGCTGCTGAAGGTCGAGAACGTGATGCACGCCGGCGACGACCTGCCTCAAGTACCACGCGGCACCCTGCTCAAGGACGCGCTGCTGGAAATGTCCCACAAAGGTTTGGGCATGACCGTGATCGTCGAAGCCGATGGCAAACTGGCCGGGATCTTCACCGACGGTGACCTGCGCCGCAGCCTGGACCGCAATATCGATGTGCACACCACCCTGATCGACCAGGTCATGACCGTTCATGGCAAGACTGCGCGTGCCGACATGCTCGCCGCCGAAGCCCTGAAGATAATGGAAGACCACAAGATCAACGCCCTGGTGGTGGTGGACCGTGAAGACCGCCCGACCGGCGCCCTGAACATGCATGACCTGCTGCGCGCCGGCGTAATGTAAAGGAGCGATGGAATGAACCAGGACCTCATGCAACGCGGCAAAGGCATCAAGCTGGCAGTGTTCGACGTGGACGGCGTGCTCACCGACGGGCGCCTGTACTTCCTCGAGGATGGCAGCGAATTCAAGACGTTCAATACCCTCGACGGCCAGGGCATCAAGATGCTCATGGCCTCGGGCGTGACCACCGCGATCATCAGCGGGCGCAAGACCCCAGTGGTCGAACGCCGGGCCAGGAACCTCGGTATCCCGCACCTCTACCAAGGCCGGGAGGACAAATTGGTGGTGCTTGACGGCCTGCTCGCCGAACTGGGCCTAAGCTATGATCAAGTGGCTTACCTGGGCGACGACCTGCCCGACCTGCCGGTGATTCGCCGGGTGGCTCTGGGCATGGCCGTAGCCAACGCCGCACCGTTCGTACGCCAGCACGCCCACGGCGTGACCCAGGCACGTGGCGGCGAAGGCGCGGCCCGTGAATTCTGCGAAATGATCATGCAGGCCCAGGGCACCCTGGACGCTGCCAACGCCAACTACCTGTAAGGCTGCCCATGCTCAGCAAGAAAGCCCGAAACATTGTGCTGCTGGGGGCGATAGCCGCCCTGTTGGTAGCCATTGGCTACTGGAATGTCAGCCCGGAGAGCTTCCTCGACAAGCCCGTGACCCAGGTCGACGAAAGCGCCATCGATTACTACGCGATCAACGCCCACAGCGTGCAGTTCCTGCCCGACGGCAAGCTGCAATACGAAATGACCGCCGACAGGATCGAACACCTCAAGACCAGCGAAGTCACCCAGGTGACCACACCGGACCTGCACCTGTACCGCGGCACCGAGTACCCGTGGCATGTGCAGAGCACGCGCGCCGAGGTCAATCCTGACGGTACCGAGGTCGAGCTGATCGACAAGGTGCGGATTGCCCGCACCGATGAAAAGCAGCGTGAAACCATCATTACCAGCTCACGCATGACCGTGTTCCCGCAGAAGCAATATGCGCAGACCGAGCAAGCCGTTAGAATCGACGGCGCCGGAGGCACCACTACGGGCAAAGGCATGAAAGCGTATTTGAAAGAAGGCAAGATGGACTTGCTCTCTAACGTAAGAGGACAGTATGAGGCTCGTTAAAACCCTCCCCCTTTTGCTCAGCCTGAGCGCAGCACTGGGAAGCGCGAGCGCCCTCGCCCTGCCGAACGACCGTGACCAGCCTATCCGCATCCAGGCCGACAACGCTCACCTGGATGACAAGCAAGGCGTGGCCACTTACACCGGCGACGTGATCATCACTCAGGGTTCGATGATGATCAAAGGCAACACCGTGACCATTACCCGCTCCGCCTCTGGCGATATCGACGTAGTGACCTCGGTGGGCAACCTGGCCTACTTCGAGCAGCAGCAGAGCGCAGCCAAGCCGGACAAGATGAAAGGCTGGGGCGTAACCATCCAGTACCAGTCGCAGAAGGACTTGGTCATTCTCACCGACCGCGCCAAGGTCGAGAGCGAAGGCAATACCACCGAAGGCGAAAAGATCGTCTACAACACCCAGACCCAGGTGGCGACCGCCGGCCGTGGTGGCAATGTGACAACACCCCGTCAGCGCATCGACATGGTGATCCAGCCCAAGAAGAAGGCCGAGTAAATGGCAACCCTCAAAGCCCAGCACCTGGCAAAGAGCTACAAGGGGCGGCAGGTAGTACGTGATGTCAGCCTGTCTATCGACAGCGGCCAGATCGTCGGCCTGCTCGGCCCCAACGGCGCCGGCAAGACCACCTGCTTCTACATGATTGTCGGGCTGGTCCAGGCCGAACAGGGCCGCGTACTGATCGACAACCTCGATGTCAGCCACCAGCCCATGCACGGCCGCGCCCGTGCCGGAATCGGCTACCTGCCGCAGGAAGCCTCGATCTTCCGCAAGCTGTCGGTAGCCGACAACATCATGGCCATCCTCGAGACCCGCAAGGACCTCGATCGGGACGGCCGCCGCAAAGAGCTGGAAAGCCTGCTGCAGGAGTTCCACATCAGCCACATCCGGGACAACCTCGGCATGAGCCTGTCTGGTGGTGAACGCCGCCGCGTCGAAATTGCGCGCGCCCTGGCGACCGCACCCAAGTTCATCCTGCTGGACGAACCGTTCGCCGGTGTCGACCCGATTTCGGTCGGCGACATCAAGCAGATCATCCACCACCTCAAGGCCAAAGGTATCGGCGTACTGATTACCGACCACAACGTGCGTGAAACCCTGGATATCTGCGAAACCGCTTATATCGTCAACGATGGCCGACTGATCGCCGAAGGTGACGCTGAAACCATCCTGGCAAACGAACTGGTCAAAGAAGTTTACCTGGGTCACGAGTTCCGCCTCTGACCCGGCACGCGCCTGAAGTACTGGCAAACAGCCCTGAAACTGCGGGTAAAGTTGTTACTGTACTCTAGGCAAACGCTACAATTTAAGGCATAAAACTTGCTTGATCTGGCGCTTCGGCGCCCTCGTGTAGTGGATGGCGCATGCGCGCCGGCGAACAAGGTATTAAGCCCCTGCCATGAAACCATCGCTCGTCCTAAAAATGGGCCAGCAACTGACGATGACACCTCAGTTGCAACAGGCCATCCGCCTGCTCCAGCTTTCTACCCTGGACCTCCAACAGGAAATCCAGGAAGCGCTGGAGTCGAACCCGATGCTCGAACGTCAGGAAGACGGCGAAGACTTCGACAACAGCGACCCGATGGCCGACAACGCCGAGAACAAGCCGGCCGCCGAAGTTCAGGACAACAGTTTCCAGGAAAGCACCGTCAGCGCCGACAACCTGGAAGACGGTGAGTGGAGCGAGCGCATCCCCAACGAGCTCCCGGTCGATACCGCTTGGGAAGACATCTACCAGACCAGCGCCAGCAGCCTGCCGAGCAACGATGACGACGAATGGGACTTCACCACGCGCACATCGGCCGGCGAAAGCCTGCAAAGCCACCTGCTGTGGCAGTTGAACCTGGCACCGATGTCCGACACCGACCGCTTGATTGCCGTGACCCTGATCGACAGCATCAACGGCCAGGGCTACCTGGAAGACACACTCGAAGAAATCTGCGCCGGTTTCGACCCCGAGCTGGATATCGAACTGGACGAGGTCGAAGCGGTACTGCACCGCATCCAGCAGTTCGAGCCGGCTGGCGTTGGCGCCCGCAACCTCGGCGAATGCCTGTTGCTGCAACTGCGCCAGCTGCCCGCTACAACTCCGTGGATGACCGAAGCCAAGCGCCTGGTCACCGATTTCATCGACCTGCTCGGCAGCCGTGACTACAGCCAGCTAATGCGGCGGATGAAAATCAAGGAAGACGAGCTGCGCCAGGTCATCGAACTGGTGCAAAGCCTTAACCCGCGCCCTGGTTCGCAGATCGAGTCCAGCGAGCCCGAGTACGTGGTGCCCGACGTCATCGTGCGCAAGGACAGCGACCGTTGGCTGGTAGAACTGAACCAGGAAGCCATCCCACGCCTGCGCGTCAACCCACAATACGCCGGCTTCGTGCGCCGTGCCGACACCAGCGCCGACAACACCTTCATGCGCAACCAGCTGCAGGAAGCGCGCTGGTTCATCAAGAGCCTGCAAAGCCGTAACGAAACCCTGATGAAGGTTGCCACGCAGATCGTCGAGCACCAGCGCGGCTTCCTCGACCACGGCGACGAAGCGATGAAGCCGTTGGTACTGCATGACATTGCCGAAGCCGTAGGCATGCACGAATCGACCATTTCGCGGGTTACCACGCAGAAATACATGCACACCCCGCGTGGCATCTACGAACTGAAATACTTTTTCTCCAGCCATGTCAGCACCTCCGAAGGCGGAGAATGCTCGTCCACGGCGATCCGCGCGATCATCAAGAAACTGGTTGCGGCGGAAAATCAGAAAAAGCCATTGAGTGACAGCAAGATCGCTGGTTTACTGGAGGCACAAGGCATCCAGGTAGCCCGTCGCACCGTCGCCAAGTACCGCGAGTCCCTCGGCATCGCACCGTCGAGCGAACGCAAGCGACTGATGTAGCCCCTGAGATGTGCCACAGCGTTTTCGTGGCAGGTGCAAGACCTGCCTCTTTATGCACGGGCAACAAAGGAGAAGCTGTATGCAAGTCAATATCAGTGGACAGCATGTAGAAGTCACCCAGCCACTGCGCGATTACGTGCTTGAAAAGCTCGCCCGCGTGGAGAGTCACTTCGACAAGATCACCAACGTGCAGGTAATCATGAAAGTCGAGAAGCTTCAGCAGAAGGTCGAGGCGACCCTGCAGATTCCCGGCGGCGAAGTGGTAGCCAACGCCGAACACGAAGACATGTATGCAGCGATCGACGCCCTGGCCGACAAGCTCGACCGCCAACTGAAAAAACACAAGGAAAAACAGCAAAGCCTGCTGCAAGGTGCAGCTGCCCGCTGATCCCCCTCATCCATGATCCGACTTGAAACCATCCTGACCCCCGGCCGTTCCCTCGTGAACGTGCCGGGCGGCAGCAAGAAGCGCGCCCTGGAAAAGGTCGCCACTGTCATCGCCGACCAAGTGCCAGAACTGGAGATGCAGGACGTCTTCGAAAAACTGGTAGCCCGGGAAAAGCTCGGTTCTACCGGTTTTGGCAATGGCATCGCCATCCCGCACTGCCGGCTTGAAGGATGCTCCGCGCCAGTCAGCGCCCTGCTGCACCTGGAAGCGCCTATCGATTACGACGCCATCGATGGCGCGCCAGTGGACCTGCTGTTTGTGCTGCTGGTGCCCGAAGCGGCCACCGATGCTCACCTTGAACTTCTGCGTCAGATCGCAAGCATGCTCGATCGCAAGGAGGTCCGTGATCGACTGCGTGCGGCCACCAGCAACGAGGCCCTGTTCCAGGTTGTCCTGGACGTACAGAACGAGCACTGAACATGCGCCTGATCATCGTCAGCGGCCGGTCCGGCTCCGGCAAGAGCACCGCCCTCGATGTCCTGGAAGACAGCGGTTTCTATTGCATCGACAATCTGCCCGCCGGGCTACTGCCGCAGTTGGCGGAAAATGCACTGATCAACACCGAATTGCTGCAGCCCAAGGTGGCGGTTTCGATCGACGCGCGCAACCTGCCCAGCCACCTGATGCGTTTTCCCGAGCTGCTTGAAGAAGCCCGCGCCCGGCACATCCAGTGCGACGTGTTGTACCTGGATGCCGATGAAGAGGTCCTTCTCAAGCGTTTCTCGGAAACCCGCAGGCGGCACCCCCTGACCAACGCCAACCGCTCGCTCGCGGAAGCGATCCGCGTGGAAAGCGATTTGTTGGGCCCCATTGCCGACCTGGCCGACCTGAAGATCGACACCACCAACCTGAACCTGTACCAGTTGCGTGACTCGATCAAACTGCGCCTGCTCAACCAGCCCGAGCCTGGCACAGCGTTTCTGGTCGAGTCGTTCGGCTTCAAGCGGGGCATGCCGGTCGACGCCGACCTGGTTTTTGACGTGCGCTGCCTGCCCAACCCCTACTGGAAACCGGAACTGCGTGAGCACTCGGGCCTCGATCAACCCGTGATCGACTACCTGGCCGCACAACCGGATGTCGAAGACATGTACAACGACATCTCCAGCTACCTGCTCAAATGGTTGCCCCGCTTCGCTGCCAGCAACCGCGCCTACGTAACCATTGCCATCGGCTGCACTGGCGGACATCACCGTTCGGTGTACATCACCGAGCGCCTTGGTCAACAGCTGCAGCAAACCCTGAAAAACGTCCAGGTCCGCCATCGCGACCTCTAGCCCAAGGATCCGCCCCAGATGCCCGCCCGCGAAATCACCATCATCAACAAGCTGGGTCTGCATGCCCGGGCGGCAGCCAAGTTCGTCGGTGTGGCCGGCCGCTTCCCCTGCCAGGTACGGGTGGGTCGCGCCCCGGACAAGCTGGTGGATGGCAAGAGCATCATGGCGGTGATGATGCTGGCCGCAGGCAAAGGCACCCAGGTGCACCTGCATACCGAGGGCGAGCAGGACAGCGACGCCATGGACGCGCTGGTCGAGCTGATAAACAATTTCTTTGACGAAGGCGAATAGGCCTCGCAAACCTGCGCTTGCACCAGGTCAGGACATCGCGGTATCCATCACCATCATCAGACAGAAGCCTGTACACAGCCCAAGGCTGGCCAGACGATGATGGCCGTTGCTGCGCGATTCGGGGATGATTTCCTGGGTGACCACCAGCAACATCGCCCCCGCTGCACAGGCCAGCCCCAGCGGCAGCAGCAGTTCGGCAACATTCACCAGCCAGGCACAGATCAACGCCGCCAGCGGCTCGACCAAGCCTGAGGCTGCGCCGATCAGGAAGGCCTTGAAGCGCGGCATGCCCGCCCCTGCCAGCACCAGCGCGATCACCAGCCCCTCAGGCACATCCTGCAAGGCAATGCCCATGGCCAGGCTGTCGGCGTCGGCCATGCCACCCCCGGCCGACACACCAATGGCCATACCTTCGGGGATGTTGTGGGCAATGATGGCAATCACGAACAGCCAGATGCGCGCTGCAATCACCGGTTGGTTTGCCGTGCCCACCAGCGCTTCCGGCGAAGCCCAGGATACCTTGAGGTCGACCAGGAACAGGCACAACGCCCCGAACATCAGGCCAAAACTGACCAGGCCACCTGCCCCCCAAGGGCTGAAGCCAATAGACTGAGCCGCCGCCAGGCCCGGCATGATCAGGGAAAACGCGGTGGCCGCCAGCATCACGCCAGCACCGAAGCCCAACAGCGTATCCGCCAGCGCCACGGGCATATTGCGAATGACCAGTACCGGTACTGCGCCCAGTGCCGTACCCAGTGCGCATAAAGCACCGCCCTCCAGGGCGCGCAGCATGCGCGGGTCGAGGTCTAACCAGGCGAGGCCGCGCGCCACCAGTAACGTGGCGCCAGCCAGCAAAAGCAAAGTCCCAAGCGCCAGGCGGAACAGGCGCACACTGCTGACAGACATCACCTCAGAGCGCATACCGATCCGACTCACTTCAGGGCTTCAAGGTAACGACGTTCAACTTCCACCCAGTCAATGACGTTGTAGAAGGCACCGATGTATTCCGGACGACGGTTCTGGTACTTGAGGTAGTACGCGTGCTCCCACACGTCCAGGCCCAGGATCGGCGCATTGCCGTGCATCAGCGGGCTGTCCTGGTTGCCGCTACTCTCCACCATCAAGGTTTTTTGCGGCGTCACGCTGAGCCAGGCCCAACCGCTGCCGAAGCGGGTCAACGCGGCTTTGGTGAAAGCCTCCTTGAAAGCCTCGAAGCCGCCAAGTTGTGCAGTGACGGCTTGCGCCAGCTGGCCCACAGGCTCGCCACCGCCCTGAGGCGACATGACAGTCCAGAACAGGCTGTGGTTGGCGTGACCACCGCCGTGGTTGGTCACGGCGCCACGCAGGTTTTCCGGCAGTTGCTTGACGGCAGCGACCAGTTTTTCCACCGGCCATTCGGCCCACTCGGTACCCTCGAGGGCGGCATTGAGGCCGTTCACGTAAGTCTGGTGATGCTTGGTGTGGTGGATTTCCATTGTCTGGGCATCAATGTGTGGTTCCAGCGCATCGTAGGCGTATGGCAATGCAGGCAAGGTATGGGGCATGTCAGTGAATTCCGTAGGCATGGGTTCTAGGTGTTACATCCGGCTTGGCAGCGAGCTCGCTGGCCCCGGCGCTGTGGCGGTTGAGCAAGCGCTCGGTACGCGGGTACTGGCCATACTCGGCAATGAAACTCAGCAGCTCGGTGTAAGTGCGCGCACTGTGGCGCAAGGCTGCATCACGCAGCCCCTGAGGCAGGCGCACTTCCTGGCAGGCCTGCAGCAGTCGCTGGTGAGCAGCGCACAGGTAGTCGGCGCTTTCATGCGGCTGGTCAAGGCGCAGGTGCAGGTCAGCCAGGTTGTGGTGGGCGATGACGAATGCAGCCACCGCTTCGTCCACGTCATGCCAGCGCTCGAACAGCACCTGGGCCAACGCCAAGGCTTGCAGGTAGTGTTCCCGGGCGTCCACCAGTTCGCCTTGTTCGAATAGGCGGTTGGCAGTTTCCGTGGTGCGTTTCCAGTGCTGCATGGTTGTCTCCTGGGCGGTGACGCAGTGTCAGATTCCGCCGGCGGTGAGTTTTTCCGGGTCCAGCAGCGCTTCAAGCTGGTCGCGGGACAGGTCGGTGTGCTCCAGCGCCACATCGATGATTGGACGACCCTGCTTGTAGGCGGTCTTGGCGATTTCGGCGGCCTTGAGGTAGCCGATGATCGGATTCAACGCCGTGACCAGAATCGGGTTGCGCGCGAGGGCTTCCTTGAGTTTGTCTTCGTTGACCTTGAAGCTGGCGATGGCTTTGTCGGCCAGCAAGCGGCTGACATTGGCCATCAGCTCGATGCTTTCCAGCAGGTTGCGGGCGATCACCGGCAGCATCACGTTCAGCTCGAAGTTACCGGCTTGACCTGCGACGGCGATGGTCGCGTCGTTGCCAATCACTTGGGCGGCGACCATGGCAGTGGCCTCCGGGATCACCGGGTTGACCTTGCCTGGCATGATCGAAGAGCCCGGCTGCAGAGCTTGCAGCTCGATTTCGCCCAGACCGGCCAGCGGGCCGGAGTTCATCCAGCGCAGATCGTTGGCGATTTTCATCAACGCCACCGCAGTGGTCTTGAGCTGGCCAGACAAAGCCACGGCAGTGTCCTGCGAGCCGATCAGTGCGAACAGGTTCTGGCCGGGCGTGAACTCGATCTTGGTCAGGCCACTGAGCTGGCGAGCGAAACCGACCGCGAACTGCGGATGGGCGTTGATGCCGGTACCCACGGCGGTTCCGCCCTGGGCCAGCGCCTGCAAGCGCGGCAGTACCCCTTCGATGTGCGACTTGGCAGCATTGATCTGCGCAGCCCAGCCATCCAGCACCTGGCTCATGCGCACGGGCATCGCGTCCATCAGGTGAGTACGACCGGTCTTCACGAATTGATGTACTTGTGCCGACTTGACCTCGATCACCTGTACCAGGTGCGCCAGGGCTGGCAGCAACTGCTCGTGCAGGGCCAACGCGGCGCTGACATGGATGGTGGTCGGAATGATGTCATTGCTGCTCTGGCCACAGTTGACGTGGTCATTGGCATTGACCGCCTCACCCAGTACATGGGTAGCCAAGGTGGCGATCACCTCATTGGCGTTCATGTTCGAACTGGTGCCAGAGCCTGTCTGGAACACATCCACCGGGAAGTGCTGGATGAAGTCCTCGGCCAGCAATTGCTCGACAGCCTTGACGATAGCCTGGCCCTGCCCGGCAGACAGTTGCTCCAGTTCGACGTTGGCCTTGGCCGCAGCGGCCTTGGCCAGCAACAAGGCACGAATGAACTGGGCCGGCATACGCTGGCCGCTGATCGGGAAGTTGTCGACCGCGCGCTGGGTCTGGGCGCCGTAGAGGGCCTGGGCCGGCACCTGCAGCTCACCCATGCTGTCACGCTCGATACGGGTATCACTCATCATCAAATCCTTGCATCAGTTCATCGGGAGAAATCGAAGGCAGCAGGCGGCAATTGGCCAACTGCAAGGCGTAGGGTTGCCAGCGTTGGTTCTGTTCCTGGCGGTCGAGGTTGCGCAGGTCCAGCAGAGGGCGCCACGCCTGGTCCAGGCACAGACAACGCCAATGCCAGGGGAGCATGCGATCGCAGGCGGTATCCAGCAGCAGGCGAAACGCTGTCAGCGCCACCGTCCATGGCGAGGTTTCGGTGCAGCACACCAGATAGCGGCCTTCGGCCAGGTAATGCTCGATCAGGCGCGGCTCGTCGGGGTCGAGCGCACAGCGAATGCGCCGGCTGAGCCAGCGCCAGTTTTCCAGGTAGGGCAGTTCGCGGAGGACGGATTTCATGAACATCATCGCCGGGTTACTGGATAATGATATTCATTATTAAGTGATAAATAGAATCACTTCAAGAAAAAGGTGATGAAATAAAAACCCGGCGCGAGGGCCGGGTCTTCGGATTTGCAGGGAAAGGTGTAGTGCTGTTCCGGCCTCTTCGCGGGTGAACCCGCTCCTACAACGGCCTGTGTCCAACCCCGATGTACGTCCACCACCGTGTAGGAGCGGGTTTACCCGCGAAAGGGCCGGCGCAGGCTAAAGATCAGCTACCAGCAACGGTCATCCGCTCGATCAACACCGAGCCCGTATGAATATTGCTACGGGTTTCAAGATCGCTACCGATCGCGACAATCTGCTGGAACATGTCCTTCATGTTTCCGGCGATGGTGACTTCCTGTACGGCATGCTGAATCTCGCCATTCTCGACCCAGAACCCCGCCGCACCACGGGAATAGTCCCCCGTCACCATGTTCAAGCCATGCCCCATCAGTTCGGTCACCAGCAGCCCGCGCCCCATACGGCGAATCAGCGCGGCCTGATCTTCGACACCGTGGCTGACGAACAGGTTGTGCACGCCACCGGAATTGGCCGTACTCGGCAAACCCAGCTTGCGCCCCGAATAGGTACCCAGCAAGTACGACACCAGCTCGCCTTTGTCGACAAACGGTTTGGCATAGGTGGCCAGGCCATCACCGTCGAAGGCGGCGCTGCCCAACGCGCGCGGAATATGCGGGCGTTCGTCGAGGGTCAGCCAGGAAGGGAAAAGGCGCTGGCCAATGGTACCCTCCAGGAACGACGACTTGCGGTACAGGTTGCCGCCGGAAATGGCCGACAGGAAGCTGCCGAACAGGCCACCGGCCAATTCGGCCGAAAACAGCACCGGTACCTCGCAAGTCGGCACCGGTCGGGCGCCAAGGCGGCTGGCGGCACGCTGGGCAGCGCGCACGCCGATGCTGCTCGGGTCGGCCAGCAGGTTGCCCTGGCGGTTCACGTCGTACCAGTAGTCACGCTGCATCTGCCCGTCGCCTTCGGCAATCATCACGCAGCTCAGGCTGTGCCGGGTCGAGGCGTAACCACCGATGAACCCATGGCTGTTGCCATACACGCGGCAGCCTTGGTGGGTATTGAGGGTGGTGCCATCGGCGTTGAGGATGCGCGGGTCGGCGTCGAACGCCGCTGCCTCGCAGGCCAGGGCCATTTCGATGGCCTTCTCGGGCTCGATATCCCAGTCGTGGTACAGGTCCAGGTCCGGGATTTCACGCGCCATCAGCGCTGCGTCGGCCAAGCCCGAGCATTCATCCTCGGAGGTATGCCTGGCAATTGCCAACGCTGCGGCGACGGTCTCGCGAATCGCCTCCGGTCCACTGGCCGAGGTGCTGGCCGAACCTTTGCGCTGGCCAACATAAAGGGTGATACCAAAGCCCTGGTCGCGGTTGAACTCGACCGTTTCGACCTCACGCTGGCGTACGGTGGTGGACAGCCCTTGCTCCAGCGACACCGCCACTTCACAGGCACTGGCCCCCTGACGACGCGCCTCGGCGATGATCGCCTCGACCTGTTCCTGCAATGCTGGCAGGTCTTTCGGACCTACGCTCTGGACTGCACTCATGGTTCTCTCCACTCAAATTCTGCGTTCGGCTTGGGGTCATTCTACGACCGGGCCGGACAAGCGGCCCCCGACTGGTTATCATGGCGGCGATTTCTAGCGGACTGCCACCATGGTTGATTCAAACGACGACGCCTTCGACGGCGAAAAAAGCAAAACCCAGATCAAGCGCGAACTGCATGCGCTGGTCGAACTCGGCGAGCGGCTTACCACGCTCAAGGCCGATACCTTGGCGCGCCTGCCTTTGACCGACGAGCTGCGCAAGGCACTGGCTGAGGCCAGCAAGCACACCGCTCATGGCGCCCGTAAACGCCACATGTCGTTCGTCGGCAAGCTCATGCGCGTGCAAGACCTCGATGCCATCCATGCCTTGCTCGAACAGATGGACAGCTCGACTCGCCAGTACAACGAACGTTTCCACAGCCTGGAGCGCTGGCGTGACCGGTTGATCGACGGTAACGACGAAGACCTCGAGCGCTTCGTCAACGAGTACCCCGACACCGACCGCCAGCAGCTACGCTCGCTGGTGCGCCATGCCCAGCACGAGAAGGCGCGGAACAAGCCGCCTGCCGCCGCGCGCAAGGTGTTCAAGTACATCCGCGACCTCGACGAGTTGCAGCGCGGGTTGCGCTGACGGACTGGGGCCCTGTGGGAGCGGACGTGCCCGCTCCTGCAAGGGTCCCCGAAGCCATCAAGCCCCGGTACCGCCCACGGTAATCGCATCCAGTTTCAAGGTAGGCTGCCCCACCCCGACCGGCACCGACTGCCCGTCCTTTCCGCACGTTCCTACCCCGCTGTCCAGTGCCAGGTCGTTACCGACCATCGAAACCCGGCTCATCGCCTCGGGACCATTGCCGATCAGGGTTGCGCCCTTCACTGGCGCGGTAATCTTGCCGTCTTCGATCAGGTAGGCCTCACTGGTGGAGAACACGAACTTGCCGCTGGTGATATCCACCTGTCCACCACCGAGGTTGGCGCAGTAGATACCCTTCTTCACCGACGCGATGATCTCCTGTGGGTCGCTTTCGCCGGCTCGCATGTAGGTGTTGGTCATGCGTGGCATCGGCAGGTGCGCGTAGGATTCACGGCGGCCGTTGCCGGTCACAGCCATGCCCATCAGGCGCGCGTTCAGCTTGTCCTGCATGTACCCCTTGAGCACGCCATTCTCGATCAGCGTGGTGCATTCGGTCGGGGTGCCTTCGTCATCCACGCTCAACGAGCCGCGGCGGCCTTCGAGGGTGCCATCGTCGACGATGGTGCACAGGCTCGACGCCACCTTCTCGCCAATGCGGCCACTGAACGCCGAACTGCCCTTGCGGTTGAAGTCGCCTTCCAGGCCATGGCCGACCGCTTCGTGCAACAGCACGCCCGACCAGCCCGAGCCCAGCACCACCGGCAAGGTACCGGCCGGTGCCGGGATCGCTTCAAGATTCACCAGGGCCTGGCGCAGGGCCTCGCGCGCATAGCCCATCACCCGCTCTTCGGTAAAGAAACGGTAGTCGGTACGGCCGCCACCGCCCTGTCCGCCACGTTCGCGACGGCCATTCTGCTCGACGATGACACTGACATTGAAGCGCACCAGCGGGCGTACGTCGGCGGCCAGGCTGCCATCGGCCGCGGCAATCAGAATGCGTTCCCAGACCCCGGCCATGCTCACGCTGACTTGCTGAATGCGCGGGTCCAGGGCACGGGTGGCGGCATCGACACGCTTAAGCAGCTCGACCTTTTCGGCACGGCTGAGCACGTCCAGCGGATTGTCCGCGGTATACAGGGCGGCCACTTCCTGGCTGCGGAAGGCTTGCACCGTGCCGTTTTGCCCGGCACGGGAAATCGAACGGGCGGCACGGGCTGCCGAGGTCAACGCTTCGAGGTTGATCGCGTTGCTGTAGGCGAAGCCGGTTTTTTCGCCGGACTGGGCACGCACGCCCACGCCCTGGTCGAGGTTGAAGCTGCCCTCTTTGACGATGCCGTCTTCCAGCGCCCAGGTTTCCGAGATCTGGCCCTGGAAATACAGGTCGGCGGCATCGATGCCGGGGCCAGCCAACTCACCCAGCACGCTCTGCAGGCTGTCCAGGGTCAAGCCGCCTGGGGCCAGGAGCTGCTCACTGACGGTGGATAACATCTGGCTCATAGTCACTCCGAGGTATGCGCAGGCCGCAACGCGCCCTGCGAAAAAAAGCGCCGGTGCGATACCACCGGCATGCGCGTCCGAATGGACGCTTGTTCTTCAATGTCGCGCTCGGCAAGCAGTACCGCTTCACCTTGCGCCTGTTCTGCGAGAATGCGCCCCCAAGGGTCGACGATCGCCGCATGGCCATGGGTTTCCCGTGGGCCAGGGTGGGCACCGCCCTGTGCCGCAGCCAGCAGGTAACACTGGGTTTCGATGGCCCGGGCACGCACCAGCACCTCCCAATGTGCTGCGCCGGTCACTGCGGTAAAAGCTGCCGGTGCGGTGATCAGCTCCGCGCCGGCCGCGCGCAGCGCGCTGTACAGTTCGGGAAAGCGCAGGTCGTAACACACGCTCAGCCCCAGCCGACCGACCGGCGTATCAGCCACCACCACCTGAGCACCCTGTGCGTAGTCATCCGACTCGCGGTAACGGCCCCGGTTGTCGGCCACGTCCACATCAAACAAGTGCAGCTTGTCATACCTTGCCGCCACCTCGCCGTGTTCATCGACCAGCAGCGAGCACGCATGGGCCTTGGCATCGGGATGGCCGAACGGCGGCAAGGGCAAAGTACCGGCAACAATCCATAACTTGAGGTCGCGGGCGGTGCGTTTCAACCACGGCAGGATGGGCCCTTCCCCCAAGGCTTCGGCGCGGCCGATGGCAGCAGCGTCCTTGCGCCCCATGGCGGCAAAGTTTTCCGGCAGCACCGCCAACCGTGCGCCGCCCAATGCGGCCTGCTCCAACAGGGCACCGGCACGCTGCAGGTTGGTCTGCACGTCGTCCTGGCTGACCATCTGGATTACCGCTGCCTTCATGGGTACTCCTAGCGGGATTTCTCGAAAGGTTTCACAAATGTGATTCTAGGCTCTTTCCACGGCCCTTCGACACGGTAGTGCACGCTGGCAAAGCGTGACACGCGGTCACCGATCAGCCGATCGACCAGGAACAGCGCACCGCCCACCGCCGGCGCGCCGACGATCAACGCCGCCAGCGGCAGGTTGTTGGTCACCGGCAGGCTCACCTGCAAGTCAGCATCGACCCGGTCGCTGACCATGTCCAGCGTGCCGTCGAGCTCGAAGTTGCTCGACGGGCCGGTCACAGTAATCGGTTCGCGGGTCACGTACACGCCACTGCTGGCCACCAGCAAGCCCTTGACCCGGTCATAGGCCAGGCCCTTGTCAAACAGGTCGGAAAAGTCCAGACGCAGGCGCCGGCCAATCGAGTTGAAGTTGAGCAGGCCGAACACCCGCAGTGCCTGTGCGCTGCCTTCGACCTCGACGAACTGGCCGGTGCGCAGCGCCGCATCCATGCTGCCCGAGAAGCGCTTCAGGCCCACTGCGGCCGGCGAACCCGGCCAGCGGCCATCCACGTCCAGGCGGAAGTCGCGGCTGGTCACCGTCGGGGCAAAGCCCCAGGCGCTGAGCACATCCGCCAGGTTCTTGCCGTCAAGGCGCCCTTTGTACCAACTGCTGGTTTTACCCGTTTCCCCCTCCCAGCCACCACCGCCATCGATGCGCAACCCCTTGAGGTCGAGGTCGATATCACTGGCTGTAACGCCACGTGGGGTCGGCCGCAGCTTGATCGCGGCACTACCGTAAAGATCGTCACCGCGATAGAGCTTGTCGATGCTCAGGTCCAGTGCCGGGACTTTGCGCGGATCGAACGAGGCCAGCGGGTCGGGGCCGTCTTCAGCCTGCTGTTCAGCGGCGCTGGCGGCAGGCAGCCGCAAGGTCTGCATGCGCACGACCACGGGCGCGCCCTTGGCATCCGGTACGCGCGCATTACCAATGACTTCCTTGCTGTCGAGGCGCAAATCCCAGGCCGGGCCGCCCCGGGCCAGGCGGACCACGGCCTGGTTCAGGTCCATGCCGAAGGCTTTCAACTGGCCGATGCTCAGGTCGACGCTTTGCAGGTTCTGCCGCGCGCTGCCACCGGGGTCGTCCCCAGCCAGCCGGCCCGCCTGCTCTTGCCAAGGGGCCAGGTCCAGGGTCTCCAGGCGCCCGCGCACCCTCAGCCCCTGGCTGGCAGGTACCCGGGCGTCGCCTGTGCCCAGCACTAGCTCGCCGCGGCCCTGGGTCAAGTTTTCAGCCGGTGCAGCATAGGCAAAGCGGGCAAGGTCGGCGTAGGCAGCATCGAATTGCCGCTCCGGGCCCTGAAGGCTCATGCTGAAACGGCTGTCACGGGTATCAGCTGCCGCTTTGCCGAACGGAGCCGGCAGGTCGATGGCCAGCCCCTTGAGGCTGGAAGTGACACTCAGGCGGTTGTCCCGGCTCCCCAGACTGAGCTGCAACTGATAGGGCAGGTCACCGGAGGCCGGCAAGGCCTGCTTGAACTGCAGCCAGTCAGTCAGCGTCTTGAGCGATACCTGGCCATTGGCATTGATGCGGGTCTGCATCTGCCCAGCCTGACCTTCAGCGGTTATTTGCGCCGTTACCGGCTTGCCAAAGGCCTGCAGGCTGATGCCCTTGCCACTCAGGCCCTTGTCGAAGTCGAAGCTGAAGTCGCCCTTCAGGCGATTCAACTCCAGGCTTGGCGGGGCAACTTTCAGGCGCGCATCGTGGGTGGCGAAGTCCACCTGCACCTTTGGGCGCTGCCCATGGGCCAGCGGGATATCGAGCTTGACCTTGCCCTTCAGCGGCCCCTCACCTTCCCAGCCGGCGAAAATCTCCCCGGTGCCGATTGGCGCTTCCTTGAGAATCTTCAGGCCATCACCCAGGCTACCGTCGAAGTCGCCATCCAGGTAGAGATGGCTGTGCTGGTCGCCGTCGACATGCGGGATATCGACATTCACATCGCTGACCTTGGTGTCGAGCAGCACGCCCTGCTGAGCCTTGATGCGCACACCACTGTCCTCGATGAACACATCGCCATCGACATGCTGCACCTGTGGCCAACCGGGCTGGAAGTCCAGCGCGGCGTCATGCACCTTGAAGAACAGGCTGATGCTGCGCGCTTGCGGGGATGCGCCATGGTTCAGCGAGCCCTGATACTGGAAGTAGCCTTCATCCACAGCGCCTTTGACGATAGCGCTGCGCAGCCACTCGTCGAGGGCCGGGCTGAGCACCTCGGGCAGATACTTGGCAGTATAGCGGCCATCGCCTTCGGTCAGGCCGACGCGCAGGTCCATGTAGTCCTCGCGGCCTTCCTCGAACAACAGGCGAATCAGGAAGTCACCGGCGATCTTGCCCTCCTCGCCCAGCACCTTGAGGTAGGGCGCAATCAGGGTGAAACCGTCTTTGTCCAAGGTCCAGGTCAAGCGCGCATTCGCCTTCTGGTAATGCCAGGGCTTGGCGAAGATCGGGTACAGATGCAGCATGAACGCATCGGTATCCAGGCGCAGTTCGCCGTGGCCCAGGTCACCACTGATGCTGCCACTGACGTTACCGGCCGCCGGGGCGTTGTGATAAGCATCGAAGCCTACCTTCTCCAGGTTGGCTGCGAACTGCAGCCGCTGGTCACCCTCGGCCTTGGGCCTGGCCTCGAGGCGCACATTGCGCAACGCACCGGTCACCTTCAAGCCATCGACCACATCCTTGACCTTGTCCGACAGGGGGGCGAGGGCATCGATCAGCGGAGTCAGCGGGGTGAGGTCGAGGCGGTCGGCCTGTAACTGCCAGCTTTCATCGGCTGCATTCTGGCCAGGGCGCTGCTGCAACTGCAGGTGAGACTCCCAGCGGGCCTTGCCGAGGTCCATGGCCAACGAGTCGACGACCACATCGAAGCCTTGCTCCCGGCGCTGGAACCAGGCGCCCAAAGCCAGATTATTCAGGTTGGCAGCCTTGCGCCCGGCATAGGCCCCCTCCAGCCTGGGTGCATTGAGCCTTACGACGGCCCGTTGCAACTGCCCCTTGCCCCAGCCGATCCAGAACTCACCGCCCGCCCGCAGGGTGTCAGCATGCCACTGCCCCAACACCCTGGGCGGCAACCAATGTGCCCAGTCACTTTGCGGCAGGCTCACATAGGCTTCTACCTCGCCATCACGCCAGGCCTCGGCCGACATACGGCTGTTCAGGCTCAACGCCAGGGGCTGGCCGTCAGGCAGGGTCGCACGCAAATCCAGGGCCTGGCGTTTAGCACCGGCCTGCAGGCCGGCACTCACATATGTCAGGGTCAGCGGGTCGCGCTGCCAGGGGTGCAGGGTGACCAGACTGTCGAACACATCGATGCGCCCCAGCTGGCGCAGGCGCTGCAGCAAGTCGGCAGGGTCCAGCGGCGCGTCGTCCTTCTTCGGCAGGCCTTCCAGGTTCCAGGCGCCCTGCTCGTTCTCGCGAAGGATCAGTTGCAGCCCGCCCAGCTGGATGCGCGCCAGGCGCACTTCGCGGGCGGTGAGGCTGGCCCAGATGTCGGGCACCACCATGACGTCATCCAGCCGGAGCGCCTTGGTGCCTTCGCCCAATTGCAAGTCGCGCACCCGCAGCACAGGGGCCAGTCCGCTCCAGTGCCCTTCCAGGGCACCGACATGCACGGGCAGGCCCAGCGCCTGCTCGGCCTTGCTTTCTACGTCAGCACGGTACTCGGCTACCAGCGGCACCAGTTCACGACCAAGGCTGACATACAGCGCCACCAATACGGCCAGCAGGGCACATATGCCCAACCCCCAGCGGGTCAGAGCAACAAGAACGCGGTTCAGACGTCCCATGGCCATGGCCCTCCAAGTCGTTTATCCATGATGGCCCGTCGTGCCGGTTTTGCCAGCGCGACGATGCAGTGGCGTGTTTCAGAAGACCTCAGAGCAGCACCACGTCGTATTGTTCCTGCGAATACATCGACTCGACCTGGAAGCGAATGGTTCGACCGATGAAAGCTTCCAGTTCCGCCACGTTGCCTGACTCTTCATCCAGCAGGCGGTCGACCACCTTCTGGTTGGCCAGCACACGGTAGCCTTCAGCCTGATAGGCACGGGCCTCACGCAGGATCTCGCGGAATATTTCGTAACAGATGGTCTCGGGCGTTTTCAGCTTGCCGCGGCCCTGACAGGCCAGGCACGGCTCGCAAAGCACCTGTTCCAGGCTTTCCCGCGTGCGCTTGCGGGTCATCTGCACCAGGCCCAGCTCGGTGATGCCGATGATGTTGGTCTTGGCGTGATCGCGCTCCAGCTGTTTTTCCAGGGTACGCAGTACCTGGCGCTGGTGATCTTCGTCTTCCATGTCGATGAAGTCGATGATGATGATGCCGCCAATGTTGCGCAGGCGCAGTTGTCGGGCGATGGCGGTAGCAGCCTCGAGGTTGGTCTTGAAGATGGTTTCTTCGAGGTTGCGATGGCCGACGAAAGCCCCGGTATTGACATCGATGGTGGTCATCGCTTCGGCCGGGTCGACCACCAGGTAACCGCCGGACTTCAACGGCACCTTGCGCTCCAGAGCCCGCTGGATCTCGTCTTCGACGCCGTACAGGTCAAAGATTGGGCGCTCGCCCGGGTAGTGTTCGAGGCGGTCGGCAATTTCCGGCATCAACTCGCCGACGAACTGCGTGGTCTTCTGGAAGGTTTCCCGCGAGTCGATGCGGATCTTCTCGATCTTCGGGTTGACCAGGTCGCGCAGGGTACGCAGGGCCAGGCCAAGGTCTTCGTAAATGACCGTGGGCGCGCCGCAGGTCTTGATCTGGGTGCCAATCTGCTCCCACAGGCGGCGCAGGTAACGGATGTCCTGCAAGATCTCCTCGGCACGCGCGCCTTCGGCGGCGGTGCGCAAGATGAAGCCGCCGGCATCCTTGATGTTTTCGCCATCCATGCAGTCGCTGACCACTTGCTTGAGGCGCTCACGCTCGGCTTCGTCCTCGATTTTCAGCGAAATACCGACATGGCTGCTGCGTGGCATGTACACCAGGTAACGCGACGGAATCGATAGCTGGGTGGTCAGGCGTGCACCCTTGGTGCCGATCGGGTCCTTGGTCACCTGCACCACCAGGGCCTGGCCTTCATGTACCAGTGCGGTGATGTTCTCTACCGCCGAGCCTTCGCGCTGGGAGATTTCCGAGGCATGGATAAACGCTGCGCGTTCGAGGCCAATGTCGACGAAGGCCGCCTGCATGCCTGGCAGCACACGCACCACCTTGCCCTTGTAGATATTGCCGACGATGCCACGGCGCTGGGTGCGCTCGACGTGCACCTCCTGCAGCACCCCGTTTTCCACCACCGCCACACGTGACTCCATCGGGGTGATGTTGATCAGGATCTCTTCACTCATGGCAGGCTCTCGTCAAAGGTTCTTCTAATGATGGATGGCGTATGCACTGCTGGCTACTGCGGGTTTGTTACCTCTGGCGTATGCGCGAGCGACTGCCAGCAGGCGATGCCGAACTGGCCAAGCAAATCGGCCGTTTCACAGAGTGGCAAGCCGACCACCGCCGAATAGCTGCCGGAAAGGCCGCTGACGAAGACCGCACCCAGCCCTTGGATGGCATAGCCGCCAGCCTTGTCAGATGGCTCGCCGCTGGCCCAATAGCGTTGCGCTTCATCAGTGCTGATGGCGCGAAAGCGCACCGTGCTGGTCACGCAAAAACTGTGCACACGCTGGCCATCGTCCAGGGCGACAGCGGTCAGCACCTGATGCTCACGGCCTGACAGGTCAGCCAGCATGGCCAAGGCATCTTCACGGTTTTCCGGTTTGCCGAGAATACGACCATCGAGCACCACGGCAGTGTCTGCGCCGAGCACTACAGCCGGGCCGTCGACACTGACCAGGCCGGCGGCGGCCTTTGCCCGGGCCAGGCGCTCGACGTAGGCAGGGGCGCTTTCGCTGGGTAGCGGAGATTCATCGACCGGGGCACTGATGACAATGAACGGCACGCCGATCTGCGTCAGCAGTTCACGACGACGGGGCGAGCCTGAAGCCAGGTATAGCGGGGTCATGCAGACATCTCCCTGTCAGTGGCGCGTTGCCGTCAGTTGATGTGCAAGCGTCGACGCAGGTCGCGCAAGGCAAAGCTGATCCAAGGCCAGAGCAAGGCGCTGATCACCGCCGACCAGACCAGCGCCAGGGTGGGCAGTCGGTTGCCGGTCAGTGCACTGAGCCACAGCTGGATCAACTGGGCGATACCGAAGATCACCAGAATGACCAGGCTTTGCTGCCACATGGGGAACATGCGCAGACGCTGCTGCAGGGACAGCACCAAGAAGGTGATGAGGGTAAGGACCAGCGCATTCTGCCCCAGCAGCGTGCCATACAGCACGTCCTCGGCAAGGCCCAGCACGAATGCCGTGGTCATGCCGACCTTGTTCGGCACGGCAAGGGTCCAGAACGACACCAGCAAGGCCAGCCACATGGGCCGGAACACTTCCATGAACTGCGGCATGGGGGAAACGCTGAGCAGCAGGCCGATGGCGAACGTAAGCCAGATGACCCAGCCGTTATTGCGGCGTGATGCAGCCATCATTGCCTCCGGGGTTGAGCGGGTGCGGCCGGCGTGGCAGGTGCAGCAGACGGGGCTGCTGGCTGCGCGACCGGAGTGGCCGGTGCTGCCGGTGTGACCGACGCAGCAGGCGTGCCAGCGGCGGGTGCGACCTGATCACGGGTAGCGGCCGGCTGGCCAGCAGGTGCAGCGCCCTTGCGGTCAGCCTCTTCCTGGGCAATGGCGGCATCGGTGGCGCGCTGCTCCGGGCTACGCCGGTCACTGAACACCAGCAACATATAGCGGCTGCGGTTGAGCGCGGCGGTGGGGATGGCACGGACGATGGCAAAGGGTTGGCCGGAATCGTGGATCACTTCGTTGACCGTGGCCACCGGGTAGCCGGCAGGAAAGCGCTGCCCCATGCCGGAACTGACCAGCAGGTCGCCTTCCTTGATGTCGGCAGTGTCGGCCACATGCCGCAACTCCAGGCGCTCCGGGTTGCCAGTGCCGCTGGCGAT
The DNA here is from genome assembly GCF_043103905.1 of Pseudomonas sp. yb_2. Classification (NCBI taxonomy): domain Bacteria; kingdom Pseudomonadati; phylum Pseudomonadota; class Gammaproteobacteria; order Pseudomonadales; family Pseudomonadaceae; genus Pseudomonas; species Pseudomonas sp. yb_2. The sequence continues at coordinate 195,207 of NZ_JBICKH010000006.1, forward strand.
GGCACGCAGACCGTTGCGGTTGACCTGCACCGGAATGCTGTGGGTGGTATCGGTCAGCAACAGCACCCGCGCGGTATAGGGCATCAACTCTACGACCTGGCCCATCAGGCCGCGGGCATCGAGCACCGGCTGGCCCAGGAACACACCATCACGCTCACCCTTGTTGATCAGAATGCGGTGGGTAAACGGGTTGGGGTCGACACCGATCAGCTCGGCCACTTCAACCTTTTCGTTGACCAGCGCCGAAGAGTTGAGCAACTCGCGCAGCCGCACGTTCTGCTCGGTCAGGGCCGCCAGCTTCTGCAGGCGCCCCTGCAGCAGCAGGGCTTCGGTCTTGAGCTTCTCGTTTTCGGCAATCAGCTCGGTGCGGCTACCGAACTGGCCGGCAACACCTTGCCAGGCACGCTGTGGCAAATCGGTGATCCAGTACGACTCCATCAGCACCAGGCCCATCTGGCTGCGCACGGGTTTGAGCACGTCAAAGCGCGCGTCGACAACCATCAACGCGACCGACATCACCACCAGAACGAGCAGGCGAACGCCCAGCGAAGGGCCCTTGGAGAAAAGCGGTTTAATGGGCCGTTCCTCGTGGACGACTCAGGAGGTCATTGGACATGGAACAACGCACCAGCCTGGTTGCGGGTTGACGGATACGGCGCCCCAAACGGGCGCCAGCCCAGCGCATACAGGTAGCACTGTACGTACTACCTGTAAACCGGGCGCTCGTGAACAGCGAGCGGGATCACTCGCTGGAGAGCAGGTCCATCGCGTGCTTGTCCATCATCTCCAGGGCGCGACCGCCGCCACGGGCGACGCAGGTCAGCGGGTCCTCGGCGACGATCACCGGCAGGCCGGTTTCCTGGGCCAGCAGTTTGTCGAGGTCACGCAGCAGCGCACCACCACCGGTCAGCACCAGGCCGCGCTCGGCGATGTCCGAGGCGAGTTCCGGCGGCGATTGCTCGAGGGCGCTCTTGACCGCCTGGACGATGGTCGCCAGCGATTCCTGCAGCGCTTCGAGCACTTCGTTGGAGTTCAGGGTGAAGGCACGCGGTACACCTTCGGCCAGGTTACGACCACGCACGTCGACTTCACGTACCTCGCCACCTGGGTAGGCAGTGCCGATTTCCTGCTTGATACGTTCGGCGGTGGATTCGCCGATCAAGCTGCCGTAGTTGCGGCGCACGTAGGTCACGATGGCTTCGTCGAAGCGGTCACCGCCAACGCGGACGGACTCGGCATAGACCACGCCGTTCAGCGAAATCAGGGCGATTTCAGTGGTACCGCCACCGATATCGACGACCATCGAACCGCGGGCCTCTTCAACCGGCAGGCCGGCACCGATGGCAGCGGCCATTGGCTCTTCGATCAGGAACACTTCACGGGCACCCGCACCGAGGGCCGACTCGCGGATGGCGCGGCGCTCGACCTGGGTCGACTTGCACGGCACGCAGATCAGCACGCGCGGGCTCGGCTGCAGGAAGCTGTTCTCGTGAACCTTGTTGATAAAATATTGCAACATTTTTTCGCAGACGCTGAAGTCGGCAATGACGCCGTCCTTCATCGGACGAATGGCTGCAATGTTGCCGGGCGTACGGCCCAGCATGCGTTTGGCTTCGGTACCGACGGCGACGACGCTTTTCTGGTTGCCATGGGTACGGATGGCAACAACCGAGGGCTCATTCAGGACGATACCGCGCTCACGCACGTAAATAAGGGTGTTGGCAGTACCCAGGTCGATAGAAAGATCGCTGGAAAACATGCCACGCAGTTTCTTGAACATGGGAAAGTGACCCTGGGGAAAGCGTGGGTAAAAAAGTGCGGCAAACTCTAACAATGGCAGGGATTTTGGGCAAGGAGCCAATATGTTAAATTGGCTGTTTTTCCGAGCACGCCAGCAGAATTTCGCGGCCGTTAGACCGCCAGAAAGCTGACATGTTCCTCACCGCGGACCCAAATTCCGTTCTTTGTTTCCCTTGGAGATCCTCATGGCGCTTGAACGCTGCGACGTGGAAAAGATCGCCCATCTGGCCCGCCTGGGCCTGAATGATGGCGAACTGCCACGCATTACCGACGCCCTGAACAGCATTCTCGGCCTGGTCGACCAGATGCAAGCGGTCGATACCACTGGCATCGAGCCCCTGGCCCACCCGCTGGAGGCCAGCCAGCGCCTGCGTCCTGACCAAGTCACCGAAAGCAACCAGCGCGATGCCTACCAGGCCATCGCGCCGTCGACCGAAAGCGGTCTGTACCTGGTTCCCAAAGTCATCGAGTAAGGGATAGAGCCTGCCATGCATCAATTGACCCTGGCCGAGATCGCCCGCGGACTCGCCGACAAATCGTTTTCTTCCGAAGAGCTGACCGGCACGCTGCTGGCGCGCATCAAGCAGCTCGACCCACAGATCAACAGCTTCATCAGCGTCACCGAAGACCTGGCCCTGGGCCAGGCGCGTGCCGCCGATGCCCGTCGCGCCGCGGGCGAAACCAGCGCGCTGCTGGGTGCACCGATCGCCCACAAAGACCTGTTCTGCACCAACGGCGTACGCACCAGCTGCGGCTCGAAGATGCTCGACAACTTCAAGGCGCCCTATGACGCCACCGTGGTCGCCAAGCTGGCCGAAGCCGGCATGGTCACCCTAGGCAAGACCAACATGGACGAATTCGCCATGGGTTCGGCCAACGAATCCAGCCATTACGGCGCGGTGAAGAACCCGTGGAACCTTGAGCACGTTCCGGGCGGGTCGTCCGGTGGTTCGGCCGCTGCCGTGGCCGCGCGTCTGCTGCCCGCCACCACGGGCACCGACACCGGCGGCTCGATCCGCCAGCCAGCGGCACTGACCAACCTCACCGGCCTCAAGCCGACGTACGGTCGTGTGTCGCGCTGGGGCATGATCGCCTACGCCTCCAGCCTCGACCAGGGCGGCCCACTGGCCCGCACCGCCGAGGACTGCGCGCTGCTGCTGCAAGGTATGGCCGGTTTCGACGCCAAGGACTCCACCAGCATCGAAGAACCGGTGCCGGACTACAGCGCCAGCCTGAACGCTTCACTGCAGGGCCTGCGCATCGGCCTGCCGAAAGAGTACTTCGGTGCCGGCCTCGACCCACGCATCGCCGACCTGGTCCAGGCCAGCGTCAAAGAGCTGGAAAAGCTCGGCGCAGTGGTCAAGGAAATCAGCCTGCCGAACATGCAGCATGCCATTCCGGCCTACTACGTGATCGCTCCGGCTGAAGCCTCTTCCAACCTGTCGCGTTTCGACGGCGTACGCTTCGGCTACCGCTGTGAAGAGCCCAAAGACCTCACCGACCTGTACAAGCGCTCCCGCGGCGAAGGGTTCGGCGTTGAAGTACAGCGGCGCATCATGGTCGGTACCTACGCCCTGTCGGCCGGCTACTACGACGCCTATTACGTGAAGGCGCAGCAAATCCGCCGCCTGATCAAGAACGACTTCATGGCCGCCTTCAACGATGTCGACCTGATTCTCGGCCCGACCACGCCAAACCCGGCCTGGAAGCTTGGCGCCAAGAGCAGCGACCCGGTTGCCGCCTATCTCGAAGACGTCTACACCATCACCGCCAACCTGGCGGGCCTGCCAGGCCTGTCGATGCCTGCGGGCTTCGTCGACGGCCTGCCGGTCGGCGTGCAACTGCTGGCGCCGTACTTCCAGGAAGGCCGCCTGCTCAACGTCGCGCACCGCTACCAACAGGTGACCGACTGGCATACCCGCGCCCCCAACGGCTTCTGAGGAATTCACACATGCAATGGGAAGTTGTGATCGGGCTGGAAATCCACACTCAGCTCGCCACCCAGTCGAAGATCTTCTCCGGCAGCGCTACCACCTTTGGCTCCGAGCCGAATACTCAGGCCAGCCTGGTTGACCTGGGCATGCCCGGCGTACTGCCGGTGCTGAACGAGCAAGCCGTGCGCATGGCGTGCATGTTCGGCCTGGCCATCGATGCCGAGATCGGCAAGCGCAACGTGTTCGCACGCAAGAACTACTTCTACCCCGACCTGCCCAAGGGCTACCAGATCAGCCAGATGGACCTGCCGATCGTCGGCAAGGGTCACCTGGACATCGCGCTGGAAGACGGCACCATCAAGCGCATCGGTGTAACCCGCGCACACCTGGAAGAAGACGCCGGCAAGAGCCTGCACGAAGACTTCAGCGGTTCCACCGGCATCGACCTGAACCGTGCCGGCACCCCGCTGCTGGAAATCGTCTCCGAGCCTGACATGCGCAGCGCCAAGGAAGCCGTGGCTTACGTCAAGGCGATCCACGCGCTGGTGCGCTACCTGGGCATCTGCGACGGCAACATGGCCGAAGGTTCGCTGCGCTGCGACTGCAACGTATCGATCCGCCCGAAAGGCCAGACCGAGTTCGGCACTCGCTGTGAAATCAAGAACGTCAACTCGTTCCGCTTCATCGAGCGCGCGATCAACAGCGAAATCCAGCGCCAGATCGACCTGATCGAAGACGGTGGCAAAGTGGTGCAGGAAACCCGCCTGTACGACCCGAACAAGGACGAAACCCGCTCCATGCGCAGCAAAGAGGAAGCCAACGACTACCGTTACTTCCCCGACCCCGACCTGCTGCCGGTGGTCATCGAGGACAGCTTCCTCGAAACCATTCGCGCCGGCCTGCCGGAGCTACCGCCACAGAAGGTCGAGCGCTTCCAGACTCAGTACGGCCTGTCGGCCTACGACGCCAACGTGTTGGCCTCCAGCCGCGAACAGGCAGACTACTTCGAAGAAGTGGTGAAGATCGGTGGTGATGCCAAGCTAGCAGCCAACTGGGTCATGGTCGAACTGGGTAGCCTGCTGAACAAGCTGGGTGTCGAAATCGATCAGGCGCCGGTCAGCGCCGCGCAACTGGGCGGCATGCTGCTGCGCATTCGTGACAACACCATCAGCGGCAAGATTGCCAAGACCGTGTTCGAGGCCATGGCCGCCGGTGAAGGCGATGCCGACAGCATCATCGAAAGCAAAGGCCTGAAACAGGTTACCGACACGGGTGCGATCGACAAGATGCTCGACGAAATGCTGGCAGCCAATGCCGAGCAGGTCGAACAGTATCGCGCAGCCGATGAGGCCAAGCGCGGCAAGATGTTCGGCTTCTTCGTCGGCCAGGCCATGAAAGCCTCCAAAGGCAAGGCCAACCCGGGGCAGGTGAACCAATTGCTCAAAGCCAAGCTCGAAGGGTGATGGTTTTACCCCTGTAATGCTGCGAGGGCTTCGCCCTCGTTCGCGGCTGAAGCCGCTCCTACACAAGCCAGCGTTCCCTGTAGGAGCGGATTTACCCGCGAATGGTCGCACCGGAGAGCACCTGACTTGCTAAAACGTTCCCTCGGCACCCTCGCCCTGTTTTCTTTCCTGGCCGGCTGCGCCAGCCATGACATCGACCCGCGCGGCTACGACCAGACGGGCACCGCTTCCTACTACGGCTCGCGCCACCATGGCAAACGCACCGCCAGTGGCGAACCGTTCAACCAGCACGCCCTTACCGCCGCCCACCGCAGCCTGCCCTTCGGCACACGTGTACGGGTGACCAACATGGCCAACCAGCGCAGTGTGGTGGTACGCATAAACGACCGTGGCCCGCACACCCGCGGCCGCCTGATCGACCTGTCTCGCGCAGCAGCGGAAAAAATCGGCATGCTCCGTAGCGGAACAGCGCGCGTGCGAGTACAAGGGCTTAGCGACTGACGCGACAGGAGTCCGACCATTTTCGACCTGGCCACCCTTCCCACTTTTAGCCTGCTGCAAATGGGCGTCGCCCTGCTGTTGCTGGTCGGCGGCGCCGAGCTACTGGTGCGCTCCGCCTTGCGCCTGGCGCAGCGCCTGCACGTGCGCCCGCTGATCATAGGCCTGAGCCTGGTGGCCTTCGGCAGTACCGCGCCACAATTGACTGTAAGCCTGCAGGCCGCCTACCAGGGTGCGCCGGATGTGGCAGTAGGCAGCGTGATCGGCAGCAACATCTTCAACGTACTGGTCATTCTCGGCCTGGCCGCGCTGATCATCCCGCTGCGGGTTTCACGCCAGCTGGTGCGGCTGGACATTCCCCTGATGATCCTTGCCAGCGGGCTGGTGTATGCGCTGTCCGCCAATGCCCACCTGGGCAGGATTGAAGGGGCACTGCTATTGCTGGGGCTGGCCGGTTACCTGGCAATGCTCTGGCATCAGTCGCGCCATTACGCACGCACCTACCCTGCCCCGGACGCCGCCAGGTCCGGGGCCGGGCGCTTCTGGTCAGGTACGCTGCTGCAGATACTAGTCGGCCTTGGCCTGCTGAGCCTGGCGGGCCACTTGCTACTGGAAGCTGCCATCGAGGTGGCCACCGACCTGGGCCTGTCCGAGCGTATTATCGGCCTGACGGTCGTCGCCATCTGCACCTCCCTGCCGGAACTGGCCGCTGCGCTGATCGCCGCCTTGCGTGGCGAACGGGAGATCGCGGTGGGCACGGTGATCGGCAGCAACCTGTTCAACCTGCTGGCCGTACTTGGCCTGACCGCACTGATCACCCCGGAACCCCTGTCGATCTCGCCTAACGCGCTGTCTTTCGATCTGCCTGTAATGCTCGGCGTTGCTGTCCTGAGCCTGCCAGTGTTCTATTCCGGTTACCGCATCACTCGCGCAGAAGGCCTGGTGTTTCTTTGCCTGTACCTGGCCTACGGCCTTCATGTGGCGGCTTTTACCATGGGTATGCCGTTGGCTGGCCGCCTGGAGCGATTGATGCTGTTCTATGTACTGCCGGTGCTCGCTACGGTGTTGCTGTACACCACCGTGCGTGCCTGGCGGAGGCAGCATTGAGGGGCATGGAAGGGGCACGCGTCAGGGCCGCCAGACGCATGCCTTTAGGCTTTCATCGCCTGTGAGATCGAGCGCCGCCCGCGCGGCGCTCGATCTCACAGGCGCCAAAAACCTAACGGCATACCCCTTACGAACAAACCCGATCAGCCCTTGGCCTGGCGAGCCTTCTTCAGCTTGAAAGCCACCCACAGCACAGCGATCCACGCCGGGATCAGCATTACCGAGATGCGAATCGGCGGCGTCAGGTACATCACCACCAGGATCAGCACGATGAACGCCAGGCACAGGTAGTTGGTCAGCGGGTGCCCCAGGCTTTTGTAGAAGGGGGTGATCCCGGCGGCCAGCTTGGCCTTGCGGAATTTGAGGTGGGTAATGCTGATGCTCGCCCAGTTGATCACCAACGCGGACACTGCCAACGCCATCAGCAAGCCAAAGGCCCCGCCCGGCATCAGGTAATTGATCAGCACGCACAGGCCGGTCGCAAAGGCCGACACGGCCAGCGCGGTCAGCGGCACGCCGCTACGGCTCACCTTCAGCAACTGACGCGGCGCATCGCCCTGGCTGGCCAGGCCAAACAGCATACGGCTATTGGCGTACACACAGCTGTTGTACACCGACAGCGCAGCCGTCAGCACCACGATATTGAGGATGGTCGCCACCAGGTCGCTGTCCAGTTCGTGGAAGATCATCACGAACGGGCTGCCGCCCTGCACCACCTTCTGCCAAGGGTACAGCGACAACAGCACTGCCAAGGCACCGATGTAGAAAATCAGGATACGGTACACCACCTGGTTGGTGGCCTTGGGGATGCTCTCGCGCGGGTTGTCAGCCTCGGCAGCCGTGATGCCGACCAACTCCAGGCCACCGAACGAGAACATGATCACCGCCAGGGCCATTACCAGACCCGTGACGCCGTTAGGGAAGAAGCCGCCGTACTGCCACAGGTTGGCCACGCTGGCATCCGGGCCACCATGACCGCTACCCAGCAACCAGGCACCAAAGCCGATCATGCTGACGATGGCTACCACCTTGACCAGGGCGAACCAGAACTCCATCTCGCCATAGACCTTTACCTGAGTCAGGTTGATCAGGTTGATCACCACGAAGAAGATCGCCGCCGTGGCCCAGGTGGGGAAGTCCGGCCACCAGTACTGCACGTAGATACCGACCGCCGTCAGCTCGGCCATGCCGACCAGCACGTACACCACCCAGTAATTCCAGCCTGAGACAAAGCCGGCAAACTCGCTCCAGTATTGGTGGGCGAAGTGGCTGAAGCTGCCGGCGACCGGCTCTTCCACCACCATTTCGCCCAGCTGGCGCATGATCAGGAAGGCCATCAGGCCGGCGATGGCGTAGCCCAGCAACACGGAGGGGCCGGCCAACTGGATGGTCTGGGCAATGCCCAGGAACAACCCGGTACCGATGGCCCCGCCCAGCGCGATCAGCTGGATATGGCGATTCTTCAGCCCGCGCTGTAACCGCTCGGGCGTGCTCTGGTCTTGCATGAAGTGTCCTTTAGCTCAGTGAGGCAGTGTTGTTGCTGTTATTTGCAGTCAAGGATCTAGATCCATCCGCCCCACTGCAAGATGAAAATACCAATGTTGGTGGTGATCGCCGCCATTAGCGTGGTAATCACGATGATCGACGCAGCCAGTTCATGATTGCCGTTGGCTGCCCGCGCCATCACGTAGCTGGCCGCAGCGGTCGGGCTGCCTATGTACAGGAACAGGATGCCCAGCTCCGCCCCGCGAAACCCGCACAACCAGGCCCCAAGGGTGCCGAGCAGCGGCAGCCAGAGCATTTTCACGAAGCTGGCATCGATGGCCAGCCGACCACAGTTACGCAGCGCTGCCAGCGACAGCGTGCCGCCGATACAGATCAGCGCCAGCGGCAGGGTCATCTGTGCCAGGTAGTCGCCCGAGGTCAGTAGCCAGTTGGGCAGCGGCACCTGGCCGTAAGCCATGGGCGCGGCCACCAGCACGCTGATGATCAGCGGGTTGCTGAAAATGCTCTTGCAGATGCTCCACGGATCGGACTTGAGGTCCGGGCTGTACACCGCCAGTACCACCGCTGACAGCGAGTTGTACATGAGGATGACCAGGCCTGCGAGTACCGCCCCCAGGGAAATGCCATAGTCACCGTACAGGCTGGCGGCCAGGGCCAGGCCGATCACACCGTTGTTGCCGCGGAAGGCGCCCTGGGTATAGATGCCCCGGTCGGCCATCGGGCTGCGCCAGATGGCCATGCCCCAGGCAATGGCGAAACCGACCAGGGTGGCGACGATGAAATACAGGATGACACCGGGCTTGACCGCTGCGGCCAGGTCGGCGTGGTAGATGCCGAGGAAGAGCAGCGCCGGCATGCAGACGTTGAATACCAGCTGCGAGGCGACGCGGTTGAAGTTGTCGTCGATCAAGTGAATGCGTTTGAGCAGGACGCCCATGAACAGCATGGCGAAAACCGGCGCCGTGATGTTCAGGGTCTGGATAAGAAGGGCGAGCATGCGCAAGCGATCCTGGAGGGGTTGCCGTCAGGCGGCCAATGATACGTCAACGGCTGGGATTTGCGGGGATCAAGCGCGATAAAAGGAAATGTCTTTCAGGTTTTCTGCTGCCAGTACCGGCCGCTTTGCACCGAACCCCGCCCCCACAGGTACCACGCCGCGATTCATCGGTTCACACAAACCTGTGAGCCATTCATGAAAAGCCCGCAGCAGCCCAAGCCTTGTTCAGCCGCTTCTCCCGCGCCGACGCCGCCAGCGCCATCACCCCTTGGTCACGCTGCCAGACTTGCGCCCACTGCACCGGCCCTGTCGCCAACGCCGCATCGATCTCCCCCCGCAAGGCCTGGAACTGCGCAAACAACCCGCCAAGCAACAAGTGACAACCCATGCTATCGGCACACTGGCGGCTACCCTCGGCGCAGCCGGCCAACAGCCCAAGCAACTGCAGGCGCAGCCCCTGCGGCCAGGCGCACTCCTGCCCAACGCCATACAACCAGGCGGTCAGCGCCGCGAGCACATACAAATCCTCCAGCGAACGGAAAGGCTTCACGTAGGCATCCCAGCCGTCACCGGCCAGCAACTCGCACGATGCCTGCTCCAGCAGCAGCCGGCCGTGCCCGACTTCCGGCATCAGCGGCAGGGTCGGCAATGGCTCCAGTGTCACCCCCGGCTCCCCGGGATAGACCACCGCCAGGCTCAGTTGCGGTGCCGCGCCAGCCGCTTCGCTACGCGCCGCCACCAGCAACCACTCCGCCTCCAGGCCTGCGGTAACGAAGTCTTTGCAGCCCGACAGCCGCAGAGCGTCCAGCCGTGTGCGCATGTCTGCAGGCCTCACGCTGCGCCGCTCGGTGGCACACAAGGCGCCAAGGCTGTGCGGCGCACTGGGCCACAGCACGCGAAGGGCGGCCTGGTAACCCACCAGGAAGGCCAGGCCCGGGGTGGCCATTGCACGCCCACCCAGTACCGCCAGTTCGAACGGGGCAACCGGGCCGAGGCGCTCAAGCAGCGCGGCGTAGGTTTCGCCCAGGGTGCCTGTCGGCGCGAGGCGAAGCGGATCGTTGAGTCGTTGCAACCAGGCCATGGAACAGCTCCTTGCTGGAGGGCTTTCAGTTAAGGCTCAGGGTGTGTCACGCAAGCATCACCAAACATTCACAGGGGTGACACTGGGTCTACCTAGGCTGACTTTGCACAACAAAGCCGACCGGCCGCAACCCTTCTTGGCTGGCTTATGGAGACTCGTAATGACTCGGATCGCTACCGCTGGCGACTACAGCACCGAACGCCGTCTGCAAGCCGAACGCCTGGTTGGCGCCGCGGCGTTGCAAGAAGCCCAGGCTCTGCGCTACACCGTATTCAGCGCAGAATTCAAGGCCAAGCTCAAAGGTGCCGAGCAGGGCCTGGACATGGACGACTACGACGTGCACTGCCGCCACATTGGTGTACGCGACCTGAGCACCGGCGAACTGGTTGCCACCACCCGCCTGCTCGATCACCAGGCCGCCAGCAGCCTGGGCCGTTTCTACAGCGAAGAAGAATTCAGCCTGCACGGCCTGTTGCAGCTGCAAGGCCCGATCCTCGAACTGGGCCGTACCTGCGTCGCCCCCGACTACCGCAACGGCGGTACCATCGCCGTGCTTTGGGGCGAACTGGCCGAGGTGCTCAACGAGGGCCGCTACAGCTATCTGATGGGCTGCGCCAGTATCCCCATGCAGGACGGCGGCGTTCAGGCCCATGCAGTGATGCAGCGCCTGCGTGAACGTTACCTGTGCACCGAACACCTGCGTGCCGAGCCGAAGAACCCGCTGCCGAAACTGGCCCTGCCCAATAACGTCATTGCCGAAATGCCCCCGCTGCTCAAGGCCTATATGCGCCTGGGCGCGAAGATTTGCGGCGAGCCATGCTGGGACGAGGATTTCCAGGTGGCAGACGTGTTCATCCTGCTCAAACGCGACGAGCTGTGCCCACGCTACGCCCGCCACTTCAAGGCGGCGGTCTGATGCCGAAGTTGCGGGTACTGGCCCGCCTCATCCGACTGCTGCTGGTGCTGGCGCAGGGCATGCTGATGGCCAGCATTATCGCCTTGGGCGAACGCTTGGGCTTCAAGGCGCCGATCGAACGGCGCCAGCGCTGGACCTGCCTGTTCATGAAGCGCCTGGTCGCTGCCCTGCCCTTCGACGTCAAGGTAGTCGGCGAACTTCCGCAACGGCCGATGTTGTGGGTCAGCAACCATGTTTCCTGGACCGACATCCCCCTGCTTGGCATGCTCACGCCGCTGTCTTTCCTGTCCAAGGCCGAAGTGCGCCACTGGCCGGTGGCCGGCTGGCTGGCGGAAAAGGCCGGCACGCTGTTCATTCGCCGTGGTGGTGGCGACAGTCAGCGCCTGCGCGAACAGATCGCCGGGCAACTGGGGCTGGCTCGTCCGCTGTTGATCTTCCCCGAAGGCACCACTACCAGCGGCCGCACGTTGCGCACCTTTCATGGCCGCCTGCTTGCAGGAGCCATCGACCGTGGCGTGGCAGTGCAGCCAGTCGCTGTTCAGTACCTGCGTGATGGCCAGATCGACCCGGTAGCGCCGTTCATTGGTGAGGACGACCTGATGTCCCACCTTATGCGCCTGTTCGCCCTGCCGCGGGGCGAGGTGTGCATCCACCTGCTGCAGCCAATAGGTAGCGTGGGCAAGGAACGTGCGGTGCTGGCGTTGCAGGCGCAACAGGCGATTCACCTGGCGCTGTTCGGGGTTGAAGACGTGGAGATGGCGCCACGTCGGCAGGCGCGGGCTGCCTGAATGCCTGCACTGCCTGTTCTGGCCCTTTCGCGGGTGAACCCGCTCCTACACCGAGCGCATTGCCCGTAGGAGCGGGTTTACCCGCGAAGAGGCCAGTATCACCCACACACCTCTAACTGTCAGACATCCGCCCTACCGCCGCAAACGCCTGCAGCTGCGGGTAGAACTCGCGAAAATCCGCCAGCAGCGGCTCATACAGCCGCTCCAGTTCCACCATCACCCCGGCCATCCCCTCAGGCCGCGACAAGCGCCGGGCAATGCCGTTGAACACCTGTTCCAGCGTGTCGAAATCGCCATACGCCCCTAGCCAGTCATCCGCTGCCATGAACGGCGCAATCCGCGCCAGTCGCCCAGGCAACTCAGGCTCTGCCAGCAATACCCGATAGAACGCGCCAGTGAACTGCTCCAGCGGCTGATCGGCGTAGTTGCCCCAGTGCCGTGCCAGGCAATGGTCGAAAAACACATCCAGAACGATGCCGGCAAAACGCCGCCGCTCGCGCGGAAAACGTGCCAGAGCCGCCAGCACCACTGGGTGCCGGTCAGTGTAACTGTCGATTTGCCGGTGCAGCCGGATGGCCGCCTCCAGCGCAGGCGCAAAGCGCCCTTCCAACGAGCCTTTGACAAAGTCGCCATACAGGCTGCCAAGCAGTTGTTGCGGCGCCGGGCCGCCCAGGTGCAAGTGTGCGAGGTAGTTCATGAGCGCAGTCTAGCATCGTCACCGAACATATCGTTATAACGCGATATATCGATTCGTGCTCAGCTCAGAACACCTTCGTATTTGTATATCGGAATTCAGCGAATTATATTTCGCCCTATCGCGATATACCGCTACAACGAGCCTCAAACCATGCCACTCGATCTCGACGAAATCATAAAAGCACTGGCCCACCCGGTCAGGCGAGAAATTCTCAGTTGGCTGAAAGACCCGGCAACCCAGTTTCCGGACCAGTACCACAGCACCGAAAACGGTGTGTGTGCCGGGCAAATCGACCAACGCTGCGGCCTGTCGCAGTCGACCGTCTCTGCCCACCTGGCCACGTTGCAGCGCGCCGGGCTGATCAGCAGCCAGAAGATTGGCCAATGGCACTTCTTCAAACGCGACGAAGCCACCATACAGGCGTTCCTCGAACAACTGCGCCAAGCACTTTGACAAGGCAGGTAACCGCTATGACCACGCTTTTCGATCCGATCAAACTGGGCGACCTGCAACTGCCCAACCGTATCATCATGGCCCCGCTCACCCGCTGCCGCGCCGATGAAGGCCGCGTGCCCAATGCGCTGATGGCCGAATACTACGTACAACGTGCCAGCGCCGGGCTGATCCTCAGCGAGGCGACTTCGGTCAGCCCCATGGGCGTCGGCTACCCAGATACCCCCGGCATCTGGAACGATGAACAGGTACGTGGCTGGAACAACGTGACAAAGGCCGTGCATGCTGCGGGCGGTCGCATCTTCCTGCAGCTGTGGCACGTGGGTCGTATCTCCCACCCCAGCTATCTGAATGGCGAACTGCCTGTGGCCCCCAGCGCGATCCAGCCCAAGGGCCATGTGAGCCTGGTGCGCCCCCTGAGTGACTACCCTACCCCGCGGGCGCTGGAAACCGAAGAAATCAACGACATCGTCGAGGCCTACCGCAGTGGTGCCGAAAATGCCAAGGCTGCCGGTTTCGATGGTGTGGAGATCCATGGCGCCAACGGTTACCTGCTCGACCAGTTCCTGCAAAGCAGCACCAACCAGCGCACCGACCGTTACGGTGGCTCGCTGGAAAACCGCGCGCGCCTGTTGCTGGAGGTGACCGATGCGGCCATTGAAGTGTGGGGCGCGCAGCGCGTAGGTGTGCACCTGGCACCGCGAGCCGACGCCCACGACATGGGCGACGCCGACCGCGCCGAGACCTTCACCTATGTGGCCCGAGAGCTGGGCAAGCGCGGCATCGCCTTCATCTGCTCGCGGGAGCGGGAGGCCGACGACAGCATCGGGCCGCTGATCAAAGAGGCATTCGGTGGCCCGTACATCGTCAACGAGCGGTTCGACAAGGCCAGTGCCAATGCGGCCCTGGCCAGTGGCAAAGCGGATGCCGTGGCGTTTGGTGTGCCGTTCATCGCCAACCCCGACCTGCCGGCACGGCTGGCAGCGGATGCGCCGTTGAATGAGGCGCGGCCTGAGACGTTCTATGGCAAGGGGCCGGTGGGGTACATCGATTACCCGCGGTTGTGATTGAGGGCCATTCGCGGCCATGCCCGCTCCCACCGGTATAGCGACAGGCTTGAAAGCTGCGCTTGATCCTGTGGGAGCGGGCGTGCCCGCGAACAAGGCTCAGCTGATGTTACGGACGAGCGTTGATCTGTTGCTGCAGGTTCTGAATCTGGCTCTGCAGCGTATTCAGGTTACGCGTCATCTGCGCACGGAAGGCATCGAACTCCTGCACCGAAGCACCACTGGATGACGCGGCGGCCGGGCGGTTGTCGACCTGGCTCTTCAACACCAGCATGTCCTGCTGCAGGCTCTGAATCTCAGCGCTCGGGTTGCCCTGTTTCTTCAAGGCCGCCACCTCGCTACCCAAACTCTTGAGCTGGCCGTCCAGCTGGCCGCCATCCACCTGTGAGGCTTTCAACGCGGCAACCTGCTCGCTCAGGCTCTTCAACTGGGCATCCAGCTTGCCACCATCGACCTGGCCCGAACGCAGCGCCGCCAACTCGCCATTCACCAGCTTGAGTTGCGCCTGCAACTGGCTTTGCAGCTCGGTCACAGCCTTCTGCTGTTCTCGGGTATCGGCCAGCACCTGCTCCAGACGTTTGCCCAGGTCGCCGGTCTGTCCGGCAACACCCTGCTGCAACTGGCGCAGCTGTAGCTTCAATGCCTCACTGCTGGTAGTGGCGCCCGACTCACTGGCCGCCACCTTGCCACTGATCGCCTGAAGGCGGCCAGCCGCCTCTTCACTGATGCGGGCAAAGCTTTCCTGGGTCGCCACCAGTTGCTGCTCCATCAGCGAGATCTGCTGAAAGCTCCACCAACCCAGGCCCGCCAACGCGATGAACGCGGCACCGATCAACGCCCACAACGGCGCCGTGCTGGCCCCGCGGGCGGCTTTCTGGCGGCTGCGCATCACATGCGCCGGCATCAGTTCGTCATCATCAACGGTGCCCGCCCGCAAGGCAGGCACGTCATCAAAGTCATCGTGAGCATGGTTACGCATGGATACATTCAACCGCGGTAGTCACAAAGAGGCACGAGTATAAACCGCCAGCGCGGCGCATTGATGACCATTGTCAGCCGGGCGGCAAATGCTTCCACCAGCCGCAGAATTCATCCAGCGCCGTCCACAGGCTGACCTTGGGTTGGTAGTCCAGGTACTGCCGGGCACGGCTGATATCCAGGGTGAAATCACGGCTCATCACCTGCATCCCCAGGCGCGACAAGGTCGGTTGCGGGCGCCCTGGCCATAACATGCAGGCCGCCTCGTTGAGCGCGGCCAGGCTGTAGGCAAGGCCATAGGAACGGTAGCGGGTCACCTGGGGAAGCTGCATCTGGCGCATCACGTAGTTGACCACGTCCCACAGCGGCAGTGGCTGGCCGTTGCTTATGTTGTAGGCCTGGCCCAGCGCCCGGTCATCAGCGAACAATGCACTTAGCAGCGCCTCGTTGAGGTTGTGCACACTGGTGAAATCGACCTTGTTCAGGCCGTTGCCGATGATCGCCACACGCCCTTTGCGCTGCATCTGCATCAGCCGCGGGAAGATACTGGCATCGCCCGCGCCGGTAACGAAACGCGGACGCAGCGCCAGCACTTCCAGGCCGAACTCCTGGGCACCGAACACTTTCTGCTCGGCCAGGTACTTGGTTTGCCCATAGTGATCGTGGAAGCGACGCGGTACCTGGTCTTCACGGACGTCCAGACGCGAACGGCCATTGAAGTAAATCGACGGCGAAGACAGATGCACCAGGCGCCGTACGTGCTCTTTCAGGCAGCCCTCGACCACGTTCTCGGTCACCACCACGTTGCCTTGGTAGAAATCCTGATAGCGCCCCCAGTTACCCACCGCGCCAGCGCAATGCACCACGGCTTCGACACCTTGGCACAAACGCCGGGCCAGCTCGGCGTCACCCAGATCACCCGGGATGAACTGTGCGCCACGCTTGACCAGATGCTCGACCCCTTCGGCACGGCGGCCGCTGACGCGCACGTCCAGGCCTTGCTCCAGGGCGAAACGCGCAAAACGCCCGCCAATGAAGCCACTCGCGCCGGTGACCAGAATTCGCATGTAACACTCCGTCTTGCCAGATTTCAGATGCAACTGACGCCAGCCACGGCTACAAGGGCACCAGCCAATGCTGTGCGGTGTGCCGCAGGTGGTCGGTCAGTTGCGCGAGCAATTGCCCGCCATTGCGCCAATGATGCCAGTACAGCGGCACATCGATAGGGGTATCGCGGCAGATTTCCACCAATTGCCCACTGGCCAGTTGCTCCCGGGCCTGCAGTTCGGGCACCAGGCCCCATCCCAACCCGGCCTCGGTCATGCGCAGGAAGCCTTCGGACGAAGGGCACAGGTGGTGCAGGAAACCACCCTCTATGCCCAGCGATGCCAGGTAACGATGCTGCAGGAAATCGTCCGGGCCGTACACGATCGCTGGCGTACGGGCCAGGCGGCTGGCGACAAAACCTTGGGGGAAGTGCCGCGCCATGAACACGGGACTGGCCAATGCCCGGTAGCGCATGGCCCCCAGTGGCAAACTGCGTGCGCCGGCTACCGGCCGCTCACTCCCACACAGGCAGGCCGCCACTTCGCCGGCACGCATGCGTTTCAGGCCCACTTCCTGGTCCTCAACCACCAGGTCGGTCAGCACGTTCTGTTGTGCGCAGAAGTTGCCCACCGCGCCGGCCCACCAGGTGGCCAGGCTATCGGCGTTGAGGGCGATACGCAGGCGCTCCGGCATGCCCTCTTCATCCAGCGCCGGTACCTGGCGCTGCAGGTCGCGTTCAAGCAGGCGCACCTGCTGCACATGGTTGAGTAGCTGCCGACCGACTTCGGTCGTGCCGGGCGGCGAGGCACGTACCAACACCGGCTGGCCGACCCGCGCCTCAAGCAACTTGATGCGCTGGGAAATGGCCGATTGCGACAAGCCCAGCACCTGCGCCGCACGCTCGAAACCGCCTTGTTCGATCACGGCCGCGAGGGCAGCCAGCAGTTTGTAGTCGAACATCGATTTTCCTAATGGGTGATCAGCTTTATTTGTTTTTCTTATACAGCGCCGAACATCACAATGGCCAGCATCTTCCGTGACCCTTTTTGGAGAGCCCTGCCATGTGGCAAAGCTATCTCAATGGCATGCTGGTGGCCTTCGGCCTGATCATGGCCATCGGCGCCCAGAACGCCTTCGTCCTCGCCCAGAGCCTGCGCCGTGAGCATCACCTGCCGGTGGCAGCGCTGTGCATCGTCTGTGACGCCATCCTCGTGGCCGCCGGGGTATTCGGCCTGGCCACCGTGCTGGCACACAACCCGACCTTGCTGGCAATCGCCCGCTGGGGCGGCGCAGTGTTCCTGATCTGGTACGGCGCCAAGGCGCTGCGCAGTGCCTGCTCCAAGCAGAGCCTGCAGCACCAGCAAGGCCAGGGCGTTCGCTCACGTCGCGCCGTACTGCTCAGCGCCCTGGCGGTGACCCTGCTGAACCCGCACGTGTACCTCGATACGGTATTGCTGATCGGCTCGCTGGGCGCCCAACAGTCCGCCCCTGGCGCCTACGTGGCCGGTGCGGCCAGCGCTTCGCTGCTGTGGTTCTCGACCCTGGCCATTGGCGCGGCGTGGCTGGCACCGTGGCTGGCGCGGCCTGCGACCTGGCGCATGCTCGACCTGATGGTGGCGGTGATGATGTTCGCGGTGGCGGCACAATTGATCTTCAACTGACCTCGTGGCTTGGTGCGGCATATTCATCGCCTGCCAGATCGAGCGACGCTCGCCCTCACTGGCAACACCAACGCAACGGCGAGCCACTGGTCGGCACAGCCCAACCCCTCCGGAACCTCTATTCCCTATGTTTGTTGCGTGGTTATGCGCCGGGCCCGGTGCTATGATCCAGCCCTTGCGTCGCAAAGAGTACAGACTCGCCGACGCTTATCGGGCCGCCCGTGATCGGCCTTGCGCAAACCGCAAACAGACCTGAATCAGGAGATCCACCATGGCTTTTGAATTGCCGCCGCTGCCGTACGCCCATGATGCCCTGCAGCCGCACATCTCCAAGGAAACCCTGGAGTATCACCACGACAAGCACCACAACACCTATGTCGTGAACCTGAACAACCTGGTCCCAGGCACCGAATTCGAAGGCAAGACCCTGGAAGAGATCGTCAAGAGCTCTTCGGGCGGCATCTTCAACAACGCCGCTCAAGTCTGGAACCACACCTTCTACTGGAACTGCCTGTCGCCAAACGGCGGCGGCCAGCCTACCGGTGCACTGGCTGACGCCATCAACGCCGCTTTCGGTTCCTTCGACAAGTTCAAGGAAGAGTTCACCAAGACTTCGGTTGGCACCTTCGGTTCCGGCTGGGGCTGGCTGGTGAAGAAAGCTGACGGTTCCCTGGCCCTGGCCAGCACCATCGGCGCCGGCTGCCCACTGACCAGCGGCGACACCCCGCTGCTGACCTGCGACGTCTGGGAACACGCCTACTACATCGACTACCGCAACCTGCGTCCGAAGTACGTCGAGGCGTTCTGGAACCTGGTCAACTGGGCCTTCGTTGCCGAGCAGTTCGAAGGCAAGACCTTCAAGGCCTGAGTCCCTCGGCCTTGAACGAGAAACCCGGCCATGTGCCGGGTTTTTTTGTGCCTGTATTGCCGCAAACAGGCTGGCACGGTTTTGCTTGCTCAGACCGCATACCACGCTAACATCAAACCTCTGGAAGATTGATACAGCGCATTCAAGTTGCGGGGTCGGGCAACCGATACACTGCTCATGATCGGCCGGTAGTGTATCGTCATCGTTGATGGCAAAATGATGCCATGCGCATGGATTAAGGAAACCCCATTGAAGCTGGAATTGCGGAACAGCTTGTCGGTCAAGTTGCTCAGGGTCGTGCTGCTGTCGGCGTTGGCGGTTGGCGTCGTGCTCAGCTGTGCGCAAATCGTCTATGACACCTACAAGACCCGCCAGGCCGTGGACAACGATGCCCAGCGCATCCTCGACATGTTCCGCGATCCCTCGACCCAGGCGGTTTACAGCCTCGACCGTGAAATGGGCATGCAGGTCATGGAAGGCCTGTTCCAGGACGAATCAGTGCGCATGGCCTCCATTGGCCACCCCAACGAAACCATGCTGGCAGAAAAGTCCCGCCCGCTGCAGGACATGTCCATGCGCTGGCTCACCGACCTCATCCTCGGCCAGGAGCGCACCTACACCACACAACTGGTCGGCCGTGGCCCTTACAGCGAATACTACGGCGACCTCAGCATTACCCTCGATACCTCCTCCTACGGCAAAGATTTCCTGATCAACGCGGTGATCATCTTCATATCCGGCGTGCTGCGGGCCATGGCCATGGGCCTGGTGCTTTACCTGGTCTACCACTGGCTGCTGACCAAACCGCTGTCGAAGATCATCGAGCACCTCACCCAGATCAACCCTGACCGCCCCAGCCAGCACCAGATACCGCTGCTCAAGGGCCACGAGAAAAACGAACTGGGCCTGTGGGTGAACACCGCCAACCAGTTGCTGGCCTCGATCGAGCGCAACACCCATCTGCGCCACGAGGCGGAGAACAGCCTGCAGCGCATGGCCCAGTACGACTTCCTCACCGGCCTGCCCAACCGCCAGCAACTGCAGCAGCAACTGGACAAGATCCTCGTCGACGGCGGCCGTCTGCAGCACCGTGTGGCAGTGCTGTGCGTTGGCCTGGACGACTTCAAGGGTATCAACGAACAGTTCAGCTACCAGGTCGGTGACCAGTTGCTGCTGGCCCTGGCCGATCGACTACGCGCCCACAGCGGCCGCCTGGGCGCTCTGGCGCGGCTGGGCGGCGACCAGTTCGCCCTGGTACAGGCCAATATCGAGCAGCCCTACGAGGCTGCCGAACTGGCGCAAAGCATCCTTGATGACCTGGAAGTACCGTTCGACCTCGACCACGAGCAAATCCGCCTGCGTGCGACCATCGGCATCACCCTGTTCCCCGAAGACGGTGACAGCACCGAAAAACTGCTGCAGAAAGCCGAACAGACCATGACCCTGGCCAAGGCCCGCTCGCGCAACCGCTACCAGTTCTATATCGCCAGCGTCGACAGCGAGATGCGTCGCCGTCGCGAACTGGAAAAGGACCTGCGGGAAGCCCTGCCCCGCAACCAGCTTTACCTGGTGTATCAGCCACAGATCAGCTACCGCGACCACCGGGTGGTTGGCGTAGAGGCCCTGCTGCGCTGGCAGCACCCGGAACTGGGCATGGTGCCACCCGACCAGTTCATCCCCCTGGCCGAGCAGAACGGCAGCATCATCAGCATCGGCGAATGGGTGCTTGACCAGGCCTGCCGGCAACTGCGCGAATGGCACGACCAAGGTTTCAGCGACCTGCGCATGGCGGTCAACCTGTCTACCGTGCAACTGCACCACAGCGAGCTGCCACGGGTAGTCAACAACCTGCTGCAAGCCTATCGCCTACCACCGCGCAGCCTGGAACTGGAAGTCACCGAAACCGGCCTGATGGAAGACATCAGCACCGCCGCCCAGCACCTGTTGAGCCTGCGCCGCTCCGGGGCGCTGATTGCCATCGACGACTTCGGCACCGGCTACTCGTCCCTCAGCTACCTGAAGTCGCTGCCCCTGGACAAGATCAAGATCGACAAGAGCTTCGTTCAGGACCTGCTCGACGATGATGA
Source organism: Pseudomonas sp. yb_2 (assembly GCF_043103905.1). Classification (NCBI taxonomy): domain Bacteria; kingdom Pseudomonadati; phylum Pseudomonadota; class Gammaproteobacteria; order Pseudomonadales; family Pseudomonadaceae; genus Pseudomonas; species Pseudomonas sp. yb_2. The sequence continues at coordinate 216,155 of NZ_JBICKH010000006.1, forward strand.
CGACGCCACCATCGTTCGCGCCATCATCCAGCTGGGCAAGAGCCTGGGAATGCAGGTCATCGCCGAGGGCGTGGAGACTGCCGAGCAGGAAACCTACATCGTTGCCCAGGGTTGCCACGAGGGCCAGGGCTACCACTACAGCAAGCCCCTTTCGGCCCGTGAACTGACCCACTTCCTCAAACAAGCGCAACGCAACCGGGTTTCGGTGTCCTGAGGCCACCTGCCCGGTTACAGGCCGTGCCCCTGATTTACATGAATTGCGCGCCCGCCCCTTTACAGCAAATGCAAATCTTTCGCATGATGTTGTAGTTTCGCGTGCCACGGCGCACGGTCCACCCCTTTGGTCCAACCACACGATGCAGGAAAACCAATAATGATTCGAATGCCTCTGGCCTCCGCCAGTCTGCTGGCCATTGCCATCGCCCTCGCCGGTTGCGGTGAAGGCAAGGACGAAAAAGCCGCCGCGCCGCAAGCCCAGGCACCTGCTGCCGCCACCACCGCTGTTGCGCCAGGGGCTGTCGACGAAGCCGCCGGCAAAGCCGTGGTCAAGCATTACACCGACATGGTCTACGCCGTGTACAGCGACTCGCTGAGCACTGCCAAGACGCTGCAGAGCGCAGTCGACGCGTTCCTGGCCAAGCCCAACGACGAAACCCTGAAAGCCGCCAAGGAAGCCTGGTTCGCCGCGCGCGTACCGTACCTGCAGAGCGAAACCTTCCGCTTTGGCAACACCATCATCGACGACTGGGAAGGTCAGGTGAACGCCTGGCCCCTGGACGAAGGCCTGATCGACTACGTCGACAAGAGCTACGAGCACGCCTTGGGCAACCCGGGGGCCAGCGCCAACATCATCGCCAACACCGAGATCCAGGTGGGCGAAGAGAAGGTCGACGTCAAGGACATTACCCCCGAAAAACTGGCTAGCCTGAACGAGCTGGCTGGCTCCGAGGCCAACGTTGCCACGGGCTATCACGCCATCGAATTCCTGCTCTGGGGCCAGGACCTGAACGGCACCGGCCCTGGCGCTGGCAACCGCCCGGCATCCGACTACCTGGAAGGCCAGGGCGCTACCGGCGGCCACAACGACCGCCGCCGCGCCTACCTCAAAGCGGTTACCGACCTGCTGGTCACCGACCTCGAAGAGATGGTCGGCAACTGGGCACCGAACGTCGCCGACAACTACCGCGCCAAGCTGGAAGCCGAGCCTGTCAACGACGGCCTGCGCAAGATGCTGTTCGGCATGGGCAGCCTGTCGCTGGGCGAACTGGCTGGCGAGCGCATGAAAGTTTCGCTGGAAGCCAACTCGCCAGAAGACGAGCAAGACTGCTTCAGCGACAACACTCACTATTCGCACTTCTACGACGCCAAGGGCATCCGCAACGTCTACCTGGGCGAGTATACCCGCCCGGACGGCACCAAGCTGACCGGCCCTAGCCTGTCGTCGCTGGTCGCCAAGGTTGACCCGGCCGCCGATGCAGCCCTCAAGGCCGATCTGGAGGCCACCGAGGCCAAGCTTCAGGTGATCGTCGACCACGCCCTCAAAGGCGAGCACTACGACCAGCTGATCGCCGCCGACAACGCTGCCGGCAACCAGATCGTGCGTGACGCCATCGCCGCCCTGGTCAAGCAGACCGGCTCGATCGAGCAGGCCGCGGGCAAGCTGGGCATTGCCAACCTGAACCCGGACACTGCGGATCACGAGTTCTGATCCTGCTGTAGCGCTTCACCGCAAACGCCCGGCCTTGTGCCGGGCGTTTTCGTTTGCTGCCGGGTAAAACGCTTCCCGCTGCCTGGCGTGCACGCAGATGCTCATCCTGTAGGCCTTCGATCAAACCTAACAGGAGGCACAGTGCTGCAGATTCTTGATGTCTGGGGCGAAGGCCGAATCGTCCAGCGCATGAATGGGGAAGACCTCATCACCGGATTCAACGATGCGTACAATCTGAACAAGGCTGGCCAGCTCATCTCCAACGGGCCGTTCGCTGGCGGGCACATTCCCAACCTCATCCTCGTATACGAATACGATGCTCCGGACTTTCCCCTCGACGACCATGCAGTCCCTCACGTGACGCTGATGGGCGCTCCGATCACCCACCGTGTGGCCGAGGAAATGTGCCGGGTAGTTGCCCGCCCCGGCAAGATCTACCTCTACGACCCCAACGAAACCGACCGCCGGATGTTCGAGGCAGTCGCCATTGACCAAGGGATGCAGCTGCTCGGACGCTTTCATCCCGCCGAGCTCGACCCTCCGTTCAACGAAATCACCTTGCTCGCGGCCTATGTCTATCGCGCCCCGACCAGCCCGTTGCCACGCCCGAAAACTGAACATTGAAAGGAAAACACTACATGGCCAACGTCACCTACTTGCGCTCCATCGCCAATAACACGCCTTATACCCTGACCCTGATCGACGGTGAAAACCGTAGCAACAGCCTGGCAGTCGGCGCCCAGCACGTCTGGAATGGCTCGCTGGCCATCCCGTGGATCGGCAGATCGACTGAGAACCACAAGGCCTTGCGCCTGATCCTCGGCCCGTCTGCCGACACCAACATCTGGTTATTCCAGGATTACTGGCAACCTGCGCACATGGACGCGGTCAAGTGCATTACCGCCTCCTCCATGGAATACACCAGCGAAGAAGTCATCGAAGTCACCGGCGATAATCGCGGTGGCGGCAACAAGAACCTGATCGTCAACCTGGTCAACCGACACTTCATGCTCTATATGGCCTGAGCAACCGCGCTGGCAGCGATTTCATCAAGCAAACGCAAATTGCTCTTATTCAATGATCCTGGGCCTGCTAAGCTGCACGCCGGTTTTTCGCTCACGCCCAGGATTCTCGATGTCCTTGTCGCTGTCCCGACTCCCCCCTCTGCTGCTGGCCTTGGCCTTGGCCGCCTGTGACGACGCCCCGCGCTTCACCCACGCCGAGCCCGGCGAAGCGTTGTCGGGTGGCCAGGCGACCGTGCAGCGCAGCGACCGCAATGCCTATTCCCTGCCCTCGGCCAACCTCTCGCCAGAGCTACGCCTGGACTTCGCCGTGGGTAACAGCTTCTTTCGCAACCCTTGGGTGATTGCGCCGTCAACCACCACCGCGCGTGATGGTCTGGGCCCGTTGTTCAATACCAACGCCTGTCAGAACTGCCACGTGCGCGACGGCCGTGGCCACCCACCAGAGCCGGGCGACAGCAACGCGGTGGGTATGCTGGTACGCCTGTCGATCCCCGACCAACCCTACCTGGCCAAAGTGATCGAGCGCCTCGGCGTGGTGCCAGAGCCCGTCTACGGTACCCAGTTGCAGGACATGGCCATACCCGGCGTGGCGCCCGAAGGCAAGGTGCGGGTGAGCTACACCCGCGAAACCCTGTCATTCAAGGACGGCCATCAGGTCGAGCTGCGCAAGCCAGCCCTGCAAATCACCCAGCTCGGCTATGGAGTGATGCACCCCGACACGCGTTTTTCTGCGCGGGTGGCACCACCAATGATCGGCCTGGGCCTGCTTGAAGCGATCCCCGAAGCCGACCTGCTGGCCAACGAAGACCCGGACGACCGCAACCGCGATGGCATCCGCGGGCGGGCCAACCGTGTGTGGGACGACGCCCAGGGCAAAACAGTGATCGGCCGCTTCGGCTGGAAAGCCGGGCAGCCCAACGTCAACCAGCAGAACGTGCACGCCTTTGCCGGCGACATGGGCCTGACCAGCACCCTGCTGCCCAACGACGATTGCACCCCGGCACAAACCGGCTGCCTGGCTGCGCCCAACGGCGACGGGGCCGATGGCGAGAAAGAAGTCAGCGACAACATCCTGCGCCTGGTCACGTTCTACACCCGCAACCTGGCTGTGCCGGCCCGCCGCGACGTGGGCTCGCCACAGGTACTGGCGGGCAAGAACCTGTTCTACCAGGCGGGTTGCCAAGGTTGCCACACACCGCAGTTCACCACCGCCGCCGACGCCACCGAACCCGCGTTGGCCAATCAGGTTATCCGCCCCTACAGCGACCTGCTGCTGCATGACATGGGCCCGGGGCTGGCCGACGAGCGCACCGAATTCGCCGCCAACGGCCAGGACTGGCGTACGCCGCCACTGTGGGGCATCGGCCTGAGCGAAACGGTCAGTGGCCATAGCCAGTTCCTGCATGACGGCCGCGCCCGCAACCTGCTTGAGGCCGTGCTGTGGCACGGTGGCGAAGCCGAGGCGGCACGCAATTTCGTACTCACTTTCGATGCCGAGCAGCGCGCTGCGTTGCTCGCGTTCCTGAACTCACTTTAAACGCGCAAAGGAGCCGGGCATGTTCCGACCCAAACTGTTGTTCACCAGCCTCGCCGCACTCGCCCTCGGTGCCTGCTCGCCACAAGACCCGCAAGCAGTGACCTCCGCCGCCATCGCCAACCAGGTGATCCTGCCTACCTACAGCCGCTGGGTCGAAGCCGACCGTACGCTGGCTGCCAGTGCCCTGGCCTATTGCGAAGGCAAGGAAAGCCTGGACAAAGCCCGCGCCGACTTCCTCAATGCACAAAAAGCCTGGGCCGAGCTGCAACCGCTACTGGTCGGCCCGTTGGCTGAAGGCAACCGCGCCTGGCAGGTACAATTCTGGCCTGACAAGAAAAACCTGGTCGGGCGTCAGGTCGAGCAACTGGTCAACGGCGACAAGCCGGTTGATGCTGAGGCGTTGGGCAAGTCCAGCGTAGTGGTACGTGGCTTGTCGGCCTATGAGTACATCCTGTTCGACAGCAAGCCGGACATCGCCACTGCCGAACAGAAAGCCCGCTACTGCCCGCTGCTGGTGGCCATCGGCGCGCACCAGAAGGCCTTGGCAGAGGAGATTCTCAAAGGCTGGAACAGCACCGACGGCATGCTTTCGCAGATGACCAAGTTCCCCAACCAGCGCTATGCCGACTCCCATGAGGCTATCGCCGATCTGTTGCGCGCCCAGGTGACCGCCCTGGACACCCTGAAGAAGAAGCTCGGCGCACCGATGGGCCGTCAGAGCAAGGGCATCCCGCAGCCGCTGCAGGCCGAGGCCTGGCGCAGCCACAACTCGATGAACAGCCTGCAGGCCAGCCTCAAGGCCGCCGAAGCTGTCTGGGTCGGGGTAGACAACCAGGGCCTGCGCGGCCTGTTGCCCAGCGATCAGAAAGCGCTGGTGGACAAGATCGACGCCGCCTACGCTACTTCGCTCAAGTTGCTGGCCGACAACCAGAAAACGCTCGGCGAGCTGCTGGCCGACGACGCCGGTCAGCAAACCCTCAACCAGATCTACGACAGCTTGAACGTCGTCCACCGCCTGCACGAAGGCGATCTGGCCAAGGCGCTGAACATCCAGCTGGGCTTCAATGCCAACGACGGTGACTGATCATGCTGCGACGCCAGGCACTCAAACTCGGTAGCGTATTGCTCAGTGCCCTCACCTTGGGCGGCTGGAGCCTGTTCCGCAACAAAGGCAGCGAACCCTTGCTGCTCTCGGCGCGTGACAACGGCAACGGCCAGCACTATGCCGTAGGTTTTCGCCTGGACGGCACACAGGTGTTCAGCACCCAGGTCGCTCAGCGTTGCCATGCCATCATCCACCACCCCGAGCTGCCCATCGCCCTGTTCGTCGCCCGGCGCCCAGGCACCGAAAGCTACCTGATCGACCTGCGTGACGGGCGCCTGCTGCAAACGGTAGCCTCGCAGCCGAACCGGCACTTCTATGGCCACGCCGTCGTGCACAAAGGCGGCGAATGGCTGTATGCCACCGAGAACGACACCACCGACCCAGGGCGCGGCGTGCTTGGCGTGTACCGTTTCGAAGGCGAACGCCTGGTGCACACCGGTGAAATTCCGACCCACGGTATCGGCCCGCACGAGGTTGCCTGGCTGCCTGACGGTGAAACGCTGGTCGTGGCCAACGGCGGTATCCGTACCGAGGCCGAAAGCCGTGTCGAGATGAACCTCGACGCCATGCAACCGAGCCTGGTGCTGATGCAGCGCGACGGCACCCTGCTGAGCAAGGAAACCCTGGCCCAGCAGATGAACAGCGTGCGACACCTGGCAGTGGCCAGCGATGGCACCATCGCCGCCTGCCAGCAGTTCATGGGCGATGCCGATGAAACTGCCGAGCTGCTGGCGATCAAGCGCCCGGGCGAGCCATTCAAGGCCTTCCCGGTACCGGAGCGGCAACTGCAAGCCATGGCCCAATACACCGCAAGCGTTGCCATCCACAGCGAGCTGCGGCTGGTGGCGCTGACGGCACCGCGGGCCAACCGCTTGTTCGTCTGGGACCTGGACAGCGGCGCGGTGCGGCTGGATGCCCCGATGCCCGACTGCGCAGGCGTTGGCGCGGTGAAGGACGGTTTTGTCGTCACCTCCGGGCAGGGCCGCTGCCGGTTCTACGATTGCCGCAAGGCCGAACTGGTCGGGCAGCCGATGAACCTGCCGTCCGGCTTCTGGGACAACCACCTGCATCTCGTCTGATTTTTCTGTTGCATTCACTGGCCTTCTCCCAGCTAAAGCCGATCCCACAGGGTTCTAAACAGTCCCTGTAGGAGCGGCTTTAGCCGCGAAAAGGCCGGCACAGGCATTTCACGCCCCACCTCCGGAAAAACAGTCAATACTTCCCCCATCCGCACGTGGGCAGGATCGCCCGTTGTCGTGTAGAAGCGAATAACAACTGCATCCAAGGAACCGGACCTATGCTGCGCCGCCGCATGCTCATCATGTTGGCCGTGGTTCTGCTGATCGTGCTGGCCCTGGGGGGTTACAAAGCCTTCTCGATCTACCAGCAGATCCAGATGTTCACTGCCCCCAAGCCCCCCATCACCGTGGCGGCTGCCATGGCCGAACAGCGCCCGTGGCAAGAGCGCCTGCCCGCTGTCGGCAGCCTCAAGGCGCTGCAGGGCGTTGATCTGAGCCTGGAGGTGGAAGGCATCGTCAAATCCCTTCACTTCGACTCAGGCCAACAGGTCAAGGCCGGGCAACTGCTCTTGCAGCTCAACGACGATCAGGAAACAGCCCTGCTCGGTACCGCCCTGGCCGACCTGGGCCTGGCCAAGGTCGACTTCGGCCGTGGCAGCCAGCTGGTGGGCGATTCGGCCATCTCCCGCGGCGAGTTCGACCGCCTTTCCTCCCAGTACCGGCGCAACCAGGCGGTGGTCGAGCAGCTTAAGGCGCAGAAGATCAAGAAACGCATCAATGCACCTTTCAGCGGCACCATCGGCATCCGCCAGGTGGACATCGGCCAGTACCTGGCCGCCGGCACTGTGATCGCCACCCTGCAAGACACCTCCAGCCTGTACGTAGACTTCAACGTGCCGGAACAGGCACTGCCACACCTGAGCCTGGGCCAGCAGGTGCTGGTGCAAGTGGCCGCCTACCCGGGTCAGCGCTTCCCCGGCAGCCTCAGCGCCATCAACCCCAAGGTCGAGGAAACCACGCGCAACCTGCTGGTACGCGCCACCATGGCCAACCCCGACGGCAAACTGCTGCCAGGCATGTTCGCCAGCCTGTTGATTCTGCTGCCCAACCCGCAGCCGCAAGTGGTGGTGCCGGAAAGCGCCATTACCTACACCCTGTATGGCAACTCGGTGTATGTCGCCTCACCGAAAAAGGACAAGGATGGCAAACCGGTGTACGACGACAAGGGCCAACCCCAGCTGGTCGCCGAACAGCGCACGGTAAAGACTGGCGAGCGCCGAGACGGCGTGGTTGTAGTCAGCGAAGGCCTGCAGGCCGGGGAACAGGTGGTCACCGCCGGGCAGCTGAAACTCACACCCGGTGCCGCAATACGCATAGGCCAGGACAACGCCCTCAAGCCCGAACCGGGCGCAGCGGCCAAGGACTCAGGAGGCTGACATGGCGTTCACCGACCCGTTCATCCGCCGCCCGGTGCTGGCCAGCGTGGTCAGCCTGCTGATTCTGCTGCTCGGCTTCCAGGCCTGGAACAAGCTGCAGATCCGCCAGTACCCGCAAATGGAAAACGCCCTGATCACGGTCACCACCGCCTACCCCGGGGCCAACGCCGAAACCATTCAGGGCTATATCACCCAGCCATTGCAGCAAAGCCTGGCCAGCGCCGAAGGCATCGACTACATGACCTCGGTGAGCCGGCAGAATTTCTCGATCATTTCCATTTACGCGCGCATTGGCGCCGACAGCGACCGGCTGTTCACCGAGCTGCTGGCCAAGGCCAATGAGGTGCGAAACAAGCTACCCCAGGACTCCGAAGACCCGGTACTGAGCAAGGAAGCTGCCGACGCCTCGGCGCTGATGTACGTCAGCTTCTACAGCAAGGAAATGAGCAACCCGCAGATCACCGACTACCTGTCACGGGTTATCCAGCCCAAGCTGGCCACTCTGCCGGGCATGGCCGAGGCGGAGATCCTCGGCAACCAGGTGTTCGCCATGCGCCTGTGGCTGGACCCGGTGAAGCTGGCCGGTTTCGGCCTTTCGGCTACCGACGTGACCAATGCCGTACGCCGCTACAACTTCCTTTCCGCCGCTGGCGAGGTGAAAGGCGAATACGTGGTCACCAGCGTCAACGCCAGCACCGAGCTGAAGTCGGCCGAGGCGTTCGCCGCCCTGCCGCTCAAGACCAGCGGTGACAGCCGCGTGCTGCTGGGCGATGTGGCGCGGGTCGAGATGGGCGCAGAAAACTACGACACGGTCAGCTCGTTCGACGGCACCCCGTCGGTCTATATCGGCATCAAGGCCACCCCGGCCGCCAACCCGCTGGATGTCATCAAGGAAGTGCGGCGCATCATGCCTGAGCTGGAAAGCCAGCTGCCCTCGGCACTGAACGTATCGATTGCCTACGACGCCACGCGGTTCATCCAGGCCTCGATCGACGAAGTGATCAAGACCTTGGGCGAAGCGGTTCTGATCGTCATCGTCGTGGTGTTCCTGTTCCTCGGTGCCCTGCGCTCGGTACTGATTCCGGTGGTGACCATACCGCTGTCGATGATCGGTGTACTGTTCTTCATGCAGATGATGGGCTACTCGCTCAACCTGCTGACCCTGCTCGCCATGGTGCTGGCCATCGGCCTGGTGGTGGACGATGCCATTGTGGTGGTGGAGAACATTCACCGGCACATGGAAGAAGGCAAGTCGCCGTTCGATGCAGCCCTGGAAGGCGCGCGCGAAATTGCCATGCCAGTGGTGTCCATGACCATCACCCTTGCCGCCGTGTATGCACCGATCGGCTTCCTCACCGGGCTCACCGGCGCGCTGTTCAAGGAGTTTGCCCTGACGCTGGCCGGGGCGGTGATCATTTCCGGAATCGTTGCCCTGACCCTGTCACCGATGATGTGCGCCCTGCTGCTGCGCCGGGAGCAGAACCCGAGCGGCCTGGCCCACCGCCTCGATCAGCTGTTCGAACGCCTGAAAGGGCGCTACCAGCGTTTGCTGCACGCCACCCTCGACAGCCGGCCGGTGGTGCTGGTGTTTGCCGTGATCATCCTGTGCCTGATCCCGGTGCTGCTCAAATTCACCCAGAACGAACTGGCGCCCAACGAGGACCAGGGGGTGATCTTCATGATGAGCAGCTCGCCTCAACCGGCCAACCTCGACTACCTCAACGCCTACACCGACCAGTTCACACCGCTGTTCAAGGCCTTCCCCGAGTATTACTCGTCGTTTCAGATCAACGGCTTCAACGGCGTGCAGACCGGTATCGGTGGTTTTTTGCTCAAGCCCTGGAACGAGCGCGAACGCACGCAGATGGAGCTACTGCCGCTGGTGCAGGCCAAACTCGAGGAAATCAGCGGGCTGCAGATCTTCGGCTTCAACCTGCCTTCGTTACCCGGCACTGGCGAGGGCTTGCCATTCCAGTTCGTGATCAATACCGCTGGCGACTACCCGGCACTGCTGGACGTGGCCCAACGCATCAAGACGCGCGCTCAGGAATCGGGCAAGTTCGCCTTCCTCGATATCGATCTTGCCTTCGACAAACCCGAAGTGGTGGTGGACATCGACCGGGCAAAGGCGGCGCAGATGGGGGTGTCGATGGACACCCTCGGCGGCACCTTGGCGACCCTGCTGGGCGAGGCGGAAATCAACCGTTTCACCCTTGAAGGCCGCAGTTACAAGGTGATCGCCCAGGTTGAACGGCCTTACCGCGACAACCCCGGCTGGCTGAACAACTACTACGTGAAGAACGACCAGGGCCAGTTGCTACCGCTGTCGACCCTGATCACCCTCACCGACCGCGCTCGCCCACGCCAGCTCAACCAGTTCCAGCAACTGAACGCTGCGATCATTCAGGGCGTGCCCATGGTCAGCCTGGGCGAGGCGCTCAAGACCGTGCAGGACATCGCTCGCGAAGAGGCCCCGGAAGGCTTTGCCTTCGACTACGCCGGCGCGGCCCGCCAGTATGTACAGGAAGGCAGCGCATTGTGGGTCACCTTCGGCCTGGCGCTGGCGATCATTTTCCTCGTACTGGCTGCACAGTTCGAAAGCTTCCGCGACCCGTTGGTGATTCTGGTGACAGTGCCGTTGTCCATCTGTGGCGCGCTTTTGCCGCTGTTCCTGGGTGTGTCGAGCATGAACATCTACACCCAGGTCGGGCTGGTGACATTGATCGGGCTTATCAGCAAGCACGGTATCCTGATCGTCGAGTTCGCCAATCAGCTACGCGATGAGCGTGGCCTGAGTGTGCGCGAAGCGATCGAGGAAGCAGCGGCCATTCGCCTGCGGCCGGTGCTGATGACCACTGCGGCTATGGTGTTCGGCATGGTGCCGCTGATTCTGGCAAGCGGGGCGGGAGCGGTCAGCCGGTTTGACATCGGTATGGTGATTGCCACCGGGATGTCGATTGGCACGCTGTTTACCTTGTTTGTGTTGCCGTGCATCTACACCCTGCTGGCGCACAAGGCGAGCGCCAAGGCACCTGCAATCGCTTGAACCGACCTGTGGGAGCGGGCTTGCCCGCGAAGAGGCCGGCAACGCAGACGCAAAAAGCCAAAGGCCCCGCAATCGCGAGGCCTCTGGCTTTTTCAGCTAACGCAGGGTTCATCCAAATGGCCGCAACCCTTGACGCAGGCCAAACAGGAACAGCAAAAGGTCCTGGTCCGGCTCGCTCCGGGCCTGCTGCTGCGGTTTTGCATCCCGCGGCAACGCGCACTGGTCTGCCATCTCAGCCTTGCTGAACACGGTTGGCCTCGGCTCTTCCCAGGCAGCCACCGCCACGGTGGTCACCGCCAGGCCAGCTACCAGGAACAAAGCTCGAGCAATTTCTAGTTTCATTACTCTAACCCTTTGACAGCGCTGCCAAACGCCATCTTGTAAAAGTAGAGCAGCGTCCGCCATTCCGCGTCATTGAGCGACGAATGGCGGCGTAGCTGACGCAAGTCATTGCCGGCCGCCCGCTGGCAGCTGATACGCCGCCTGCACTTTTCCAGGTCCAGCAGCGCCACTTCGACGCGAGCCTGCTCGCCCTCGCCGATTACCTTGATGAATACGTGCTTGCCGTACAGGCAGCCATGCTGCCAGTGCCCCAGGTGCATCCGCGCCAGGTTGTCCGCCAGGTCCTTGAGCATGCGCTCATGCACCACCTGCGGGTAACGCTCGCGGGCACCTTCGGCATGCCAGGTGTCGAGTTCGACAAAACCGTCCAGCGCTTCGCTGACCAGCAGCGCGCGCCACTGGTGCTCGGCATCGCGCTGCGCGCCACAGAAGACGATGCGCGGTACACGCACGCCCAACTGCTCGAAACTGTTCAGCGCATCGAGTTCACGCAACACGGTCGGCCGACCAAAAGGGTGCAACAGGCTGCGGTAGATATGCCCGACCTGGCGTTTGGCATACAACAGCTTGCCATCGGCATCGTTAAGGCGTTGCACGCCACTCTCGCCGCCGCGGCGCTGGTTAGGCTCCTCGACCCACTCGCCTTGCTGGCGCCAGTAAAAATCGAACTGCGCTTCCCCTTTATGGGCTACAGCCATCAAACACTACCCCTTACGCAATACATAGACCCGCCACATGGCATAGAACGGCAGGAAGTCGAGGCGTTCCTGGATTCTGAAGCCGGCAGCCCTGAATTCTTCTTCGACCGTTTCGGCAGGTAACACGAAACGGTTCTGGTAATTATCCTGCTCGGCCTTGGCGCTACGGCGCTGCTCCAGCTTTTTCCGGCGCCAGGCCTTGAAGTTGCCATCCACCCACAGTGACAGGATCACACTATCACGGCTAACCCGTTGAAATTCCGAAAGAATGGTCTTTCTGTGCGCCGACTCGCCAATGTGATGGAACAGGCGCATGCAGAAAATGCTGTCCACGGCGTTGTCTGGCAGATCGATGGCAAATGCCGAAGTCTGCAAAGGCCGTACCCGTGCCACCACTTCTGGCGGTTGCGCCGCACAGGCTGTCTCGATCATGGCCTCGGAGTTGTCGGCACCGATGATTACCCGATTGGGCTTTTCCGCCAACAGCGGCCAGAAACGGCCCGCTCCGCATGGCAGGTCGAGTACCAGGCCAGGCTCGCCCGCCAACGCCAAGGCGCGGCGCGCCAACTGCTCATCTCGCTTGTGGGAAAGGCGTCGCGCCAGGCCGTCCTGGTGCTTGAGAAAGTACTCGCGTGCATGGTCTTTGTCGTACTTCTCGGAAAATTCAAGCTTGATGGGGCTACGCATTGGGCATCTCCTGACTCCATTGCGCCCACACTAGTCATGCAAGCGTTGGAATCAGGTCATGCCAATGTGAAAAAAACGTTGGGCACCCGTTGACCTGATACAAGAAATTACTCGACCAGGGCGTCCGGGTCGCCTTTGGCCACGGTGTTGCTCAGGTCCACCTGGAAGCGGCAGCCATGCGGCAAGGTAGATGTCAGGGTGACACGCCAACCTTGGTCGTCGCAGATCCGCTGCACCAGCGAAAGCCCTAGCCCCAGGCCCTCGCCACGCCGTTCATCGCCCCGCACGAACGGTCTGAACATGGCCTCACGCTGCTCTTCGGGGATACCTACGCCACTGTCCTCTACGCTGAAACCGTTGGCTTCCAGACTCAGGCGGATATACCCACTGTCGGTGTAGTGCGCCGCATTGCGCAGCAGGTTGCCCATTACCGACTGCAGGAAGGTGGCGTTGTACAGCACAGGGCTAGCGCTCACGCGGCCATCGAAATACAGGGTGAGGCCTTTCTGTTCGATGGTGTCGCGCCACACCCCGATGAGCTCGTCGGCCACTTCGCGCAGGGTCGCCCGTGACGCCACTGCCCCCTCATCACGCTGCGCGCGGGCCAACATGAGGAAGGTCTTGACCAGCTCGCGCATCTCTTCGGTGGCCCGCGCCACGCGCTCCACCTGGCTACGCGCGCGGGCATCGAGGCCAGGGTTTTCCATCAGAAGCTCACACGAGGTAGCCAACACCATCAACGGCGTGCGCAGCTCGTGGCTGACGTCGCTGGTGAACAGCCGCTCACGGGTCAGCGCATCACGCAGGCGACCCAGGGTGTCGTCGAAAGCCACTGCAAGCTGGCCGACTTCGTCTGCCGCATAATCCGGAGCCAGCGGCGGGGCCAGGCCCAGTAGTTGATCGCGGTGGCGCACCTGACGCGCCAGGCGAATGACCGGTGCCATTACCCGACGTGCAACCAGCCAGCCAAGGATGACCGCCAGCACCAGGCTGAGCACGAAGCCCACCACAACCACGGCAAACAGTACGCGCTCGCGCTCCTCGAAGTCGCTCTGGTCCTGCAGCAGTACATAACGGCGACCATCGACGATCTCGACCATGGCGTGGTAGGACAGCTGGTCTCGGAACACTTCGTGGAAACCGCGGTCGAGGTGCCGCAGGTCCTTGGGCAGCTCGAAGTCGTCACGCCCGCCACTGAAATAGAACAGCTGGTCTGGGCGAGGCCGATGACTCCAGTCACTGACGCTGTCCATACGCAGCAGGCGCTGCAGGTCACCGCCCAGTACCGAGGAAATCAGTCGCTCTTCGACCAGGTGCACCGTGCCGACGATACCGAATGCGAAGGCCCCGGCCACCAGCGCACTCATCAGGGCAAAGGCGATGATGATGCGCTGGGCAAGGCTTTGCTTAAACTCCATCGCGGCCCTCGGCGAGGCGATAGCCGACGCCATGGACGGTATGCAGCAACGGTTTCTCAAACGGTTTGTCGATCACCTGGCGCAGCTGATGCACATGGCTGCGCAGGCTGTCGCTATCGGGGCAGTCGTCGCCCCACAAGGCTTCTTCCAGCACCTCGCGGCGCAATACGTGCGGGCTTTTCTGCATCAGTACCGCCAGCAGCTTGAGGCCGACCGGGTTAAGCTTCAGCAGGCGACCCTGGCGGGTTACCTCGAGGGTATCGAGGTCGTAGCTCAGGTCAGCCACCTGCAGGGTGCGCCGCCCACCGCCCTGGGCACGGCGCAGCACCGCTTCGATGCGCGCCGCCAGTTCCGACAGGGCAAATGGCTTGAGCAGGTAATCGTCAGCACCCGAGCGGAAGCCCTGCAGGCGGTCGTCCAGCTGGTCACGGGCAGTGAGCATGATCACCGGCGTGTCACGGCGGGCATCTTCGCGCAGGCGCTTGCACAGGGTGTAGCCATCGATGCCTGGCAGCATGATGTCGAGTACGATCAGGTCGTAGTGTTCGGTGGCGGCCAGATGCAGCCCGGACAGGCCATCCTGGGCGCAGTCGACGGTGTAGCCTTTCATGCCCAGGTAATCGGCCAGGTTGGCCAAGATATCGCGGTTGTCTTCAACCAAAAGAATGCGCATCGGTTTCTCCTGTGCGGCGCTTCTCGCTGTGGTGCGCGGCAGGCGCAGCTTAAGGCCTATGCCTGCACGGTGCCAGCCCTGGGGAAAATTCACCGCACTTGACGGTTTTTTCACTGATCCTTCACGGACACAGGATAGCGGGCGGTCGACAATGCCCGATCTTTTTCGCGCCCTGGAGCCGTCATGCAGCAACGCACCCGCCCTCGCCCGATCAACTACTGGCTGTACCTGGGGATTCCCCTGGCGACTGCGGTGGCCTTGATCCTGCTGGAGCTGACTTCAGTCGACATGGATGTCGCCAACCTGTTCTTCGACCCCGCTGCCGGGCAGTTCATTGGCCGCCACAGTTACCTGTTGGAAAACATCCTGCATGACCGGGTCAAGCAAGTGGTGATCCTGTTGGGGGTGATATCGCTGCTGACCTTTGCCGCGAGCTTTTTCTGGAAGCGCCTGTTTGGCTGGCGCCGTGAACTGGGCTGCCTGGTGCTGGCACTGGGCTTGTCCACGGCGTTTGTCACGCCGCTGAAAAAAGTCACCCAGGTGCAGTGCCCTTGGAGCCTGACCCAGTTTGGCGGCACCGAAACCTACAGCAAGCTGCTGGAGCCACGGCCGCCTACCGACAAGCCTGGGCTGTGCTGGCCGGGCGGGCATGCAGCGACCGGTTTCTGCCTGTTCGCCTTGTTCTTCCTGCTGCGTGATCGCAAGCCACGCCTGGCGCGAGTGGCATTTGTAGTGGCCTTGACAGCAGGGTCGATACTGTCGGTGGGCAGGATGATGCAGGGGGCGCACTTCCTGTCGCACAATGTGTGGACGGCAGTGTTCTGCTGGTTGATCGGATTGGGGTCGTATTACCTGGTTCTCTATCGGCGGGGGCTGGCCGAGGTGCCCGTCGCCGAGCGCAGCGCCGCATGAAAGAGGGGCCGCTTTGCGGCCCTTCGCACTTCAAATGCTACTCAGGCATGCTCGACGAACACATCAGCAAACACCTGTCCCCGCGGTACCCCTGCCATGAACATGCGTCGGGCAAACCGCTCGACACTCCCCGGTGCCCCACACAGCAGCGCCACCGTCTGTCGCGACAACAGCCGCATCCCGGCCAACGCTTCATCCACATGCTCCACCAGCACCAGCTCGACACTGACCCCAGGCAGCTTAAGCAGCTTCTCCGCCAGATAGTGCCCAGCCGGATCCCGCGCCACATGTATCACCCGGATTTCGCCCCGATGCCCCCGGCGCAACGCTTCGCGCAAGATACCCCAGAGCGGCGCCAGCCCGGTTCCCGCAGCCAGCAACCACAGCGGCCGCTCCTGCCAATCAGGGTCGTAATGAAGGGCTCCGCCTCTGAACTCCCCCAAACGCATCTCATCGCCGACCTGCAGACCACGCGCCTTGTCGCAAAAGGCACCAGGCCGCTGGCAATCGATATGAAACTCGAGAAAATCATCCTCGCCCGGCAGGCTGGCCAAGGAATAAGGCCGAGCAACCGCGCCTAGCCACAGCACCACGTGCTGCCCCGCCTGGTAACGCACCACCCGATCGGGGCGCAACCGCAGGCGCAACACATCGCCAAACCAGTCCAACGCACAGACCTGCGCCGGTACGCCACCCTGCTGGGGGTCGTACAACGCCACACGCAGGTCCTCGACCACCCGGCACTGGCAAGCCAGACGCCAGCCCTGGGCATGTTTCTCCAATGCCAATGCCTCGGGCAAAGCGTCTGCCGGTTGCCCTTCCAGGCAGCGCACCAGGCAGGCGTGGCAACTGCCGGCGCGGCAACTGTAAGGCACATTCAGCCCCGCCTCGTTGAGGGCATCGAGCAGGTTGCTGCCAATGGGCACCAGCCAGCGGCGCTCGCCCACGCAAATTTCGGGCATGTTCGGTACATCTCCTGCTGTCCAAGGCTCACTGTAAGCCAAGCAGAGCACACCAGCAAAATAGATGCCTGCGCGCTGCCGACCATGGTCCAGACCGGCCGCAGGTGTGCCGGGCACGGATGCGCGCTATACTGCCGCGCCTTTTTCCGTCGGCCTGACCTGCCGGCGCCTTGCAAGGCGCTTCGACGTGCTGGTCGGCTATGTCGAGCGTCTTTTTGAATGTTCCCGTCTTTAAGAGGAGCGCGCTGCATGACCGTGATCAAGCAAGACGACCTGATTCAGAGCGTCGCCGACGCCCTGCAATTCATCTCGTACTACCACCCCGTCGATTTCATCCAGGCCATGCACGAGGCCTATCTGCGTGAGGAATCGCCTGCTGCACGCGATTCCATCGCCCAGATCCTGATCAACTCGCGCATGTGCGCCACCGGCCATCGTCCAATCTGCCAGGACACCGGTATCGTCACCGTGTTCATCCGCGTGGGCATGGACGTGCGCTGGGACGGCGCCACCATGAGCGTCGACGACATGATCAACGAAGGTGTGCGTCGCGCCTACAACCTGCCTGAAAACGTCCTGCGCGCTTCGATCCTGGCCGACCCGGCCGGTGCCCGCAAGAACACCAAGGACAACACCCCGGCAGTGATCCACTACTCCATCGTCCCCGGCGACAAGGTGGAAGTCGATGTCGCAGCCAAGGGCGGCGGCTCGGAAAACAAGTCGAAGATGGCCATGCTCAACCCGTCCGACTCGATCGTCGACTGGGTACTGAAGACCGTGCCGACCATGGGTGCTGGCTGGTGCCCGCCTGGCATGCTCGGCATCGGCATCGGCGGTACCGCCGAGAAGGCCGCGGTCATGGCCAAGGAAGTGTTGATGGAGTCCATCGACATTCACGAACTGAAAGCCCGTGGCCCACAGAACCGCCTGGAAGAAATCCGCCTGGAGCTGTTCGACAAGGTCAACCAGCTGGGCATCGGCGCCCAGGGCCTGGGTGGCCTGACCACCGTGCTCGACGTCAAGATCATGGACTACCCGACCCACGCCGCGTCCTTGCCGGTGTGCATGATCCCCAACTGCGCTGCTACCCGCCACGCCCACTTCGTGCTCGATGGCACCGGCCCGGCAGAACTGGAAGCGCCGTCGCTGGACGCCTACCCGGAAATCGTCTGGGAAGCCGGCCCGAGCGCCCGTCGCGTCAACCTCGACGACATCACCCCGGAAGAAGTGGCCAGCTGGAAGCCGGGCGAAACCATCCTGCTCAACGGCAAGATGCTGACCGGCCGCGATGCCGCGCACAAGCGCATGGTTGAAATGCTCAACCGTGGCGAAGAGCTGCCGGTAGACCTGAAAGGCCGCTTCATCTACTACGTCGGCCCGGTCGACCCGGTGGGTGACGAAGTGGTAGGCCCAGCCGGCCCGACCACTGCTACCCGTATGGACAAGTTCACTCGCCAGATCCTTGAGCAGACTGGCCTGCTGGGCATGATCGGCAAGTCCGAGCGTGGCCCGACCGCCATCGAGGCGATCAAGGACAACAAGGCCGTGTACCTGATGGCCGTTGGCGGCGCTGCCTACCTGGTCGCCCAGGCCATCCGCAAGTCGAAGGTACTGGCCTTCGCCGAGCTGGGCATGGAAGCGATCTACGAGTTCGAGGTCAAGGACATGCCGGTGACCGTCGCCGTGGACAGCAACGGTGAGTCGGTACACATCACTGGCCCTGCCCTGTGGCAGAGCAAGATTGCCGAAAGCCTGGCCGTCGAAGTGAAGTAACCTGATGTAACTGCGGCGGCTGCTTCGCGGGCAAGCCCGCTCCCACACGTACAGCGCAAGCCAGAAGGCTACGCATTTGACTGTGGGAGCGGGCTTGCCCGCGAAGAGGCCGCCACAGTCATCACAGGACTCTCTCGAACTGCTCCGGCCAGTCCCGCCAGGTAAACACCTGCCCTTCCCGCCTCACCCGTCGCACTTCCTGTAGATCTACCTCACACACCAGCCACTGGCTGCAGTCCGGGTTCAACTGCTCACTCAACGCTACCACCCCATCCCCCGGCATCCCGTGATCCGGCGGTACGAACAAGCCTGCCCGGCCGATATTCTCGTCCAATGCCGGCGACCAGGGCGCCACCCCCACCGTAGGGCTCTGCAACACGGCAATCTGGTTCTCCAGGGCGCGCGCCTGGGCGCCAATACGCACCCGGTGGTAACCGGCTTCGGTATCGGTACAACTTGGCGCCAGGATCAGGTCGGCACCACACTCGGCCAGGCGGCGGGCCAGCATCGGGAACTCGTTGTCGTAGCAGATCAGGATGCCCAAGCGCCCCAGTTCGGTTTCGAACACCTGCAGCCCCTGGCCTGCAGCGATGTCCCACTGCTCGCGCTCGAAGCGGGTCATCATCAGTTTGTCCTGATAACCCAGCACACCTTGGGGGCCGAACAGCCAGGCACGGTTGCGGTAGCGCCCATCGTTGTCCAGCACCGGCACACTGCCCGGTTGCAGGTAGATCCCCCAACGTCGGGCAAGGCTCTCGCACAACGCTTTCCAGGGTTCGATCAGCGGCTGGATGCCGGCAATCGAAGCCTTCAGGTCTTCCCGCTGCCCGGCACTCAGCTGGCCGCTCAGCACCAGCCCGGCGTACTCAGGCAGTAGCAGCAAGCGTGCCCCCGCCTCCACCGCTTCGGCGCACAGGCCTTGCAGGTGGTCGGCGTAGGCGTCCCAGGTTTCGTGCAGCTCGATGGCGTACTGGCAGGCTGCCAGGCGGATCATACCGGCAGTGCCTTGAGCCAGAACGACATCAGCTTGTCGGAGCTTTCCTGCTCGTCCAGGTCGCGCCAGGCGTAGGTGGTACGCAGCGATGGGTCGTGCAGGAAGCCGCGGTTGCGCCAGAAGCCGTGCAGGGGTTTGTACTCGGCTGGCCGTCGCGGGTGCGCACCGGGTCGCTCGACCGCGCAGAACGCGCAGTAATCGAACTCGGCCAGTTTGTGTGCGTAGGACTCGCGCTCGATGAAGAAGCGAACCCCCAGGCCCTGTCCGCGGTATGCCGGCAACACCAGCGACTCACCGAAGTAGTACACACTGGCCGGGTCGCGCCCCTGGGCCAGGAATGGCTGCTGGAATTCGGGCGCGACATCCACCAGCGGCAGGCCGGTAGAGGCGCCGACCACCTTGCCGTCGTCCAGCGCCAGCACAACCAGGCTGCGCCCGGAGCGGGCATAGTTGGCCAGGTAGTCGGCCTCGTACTCCGGGGTGCCGTCGTAAAGGTAGGGGAACTCGCGGAACACAGTAAGGCGCAGGCGAGCGAGGTCATCGATGTAAGGCGCGATAGCGGCACCGTGCAACAGGCGTATTTCCATGTTTGGCGGTCGTTTTGTCGATGTGGATGACGCGCTCGGCTAAGCCGGGCTTGAGGGGAAACCCTATCATCCGAGGTAACGACCCGCCTTTTCCCTACACGACAGGAAATGTTCCATGACCGCAACCGAACTGGTAAATGCTTACTACGCCGCCTTCAACGCGGGTGACATGCCGGCGTTTCTGGCGCTGCTCAGCGAAGACGTGATCCACGACATCAACCAGGGCGAGCGCCAGATGGGCAAGGCCAGGTTCGCCGCGTTCATGGAAAAGATGAACCGCTGCTACCGCGAGCGCCTGGCCGACATCGTGGTGATGCAGAACGCCGATGGCAGCCGCGCGGCGGCGGAGTTCACCGTGCATGGCCAATACCTGGCCGATGACGAAGGGTTGCCGACAGCAAACGGCCAGACCTATGTGCTGCCGGCAGGGGCGTTCTTCTATATTCACTGTGGCAAGATTGCCCGGGTGACCAACTACTACAACCTCAATGACTGGGTGGAGCAGGTTGCCTGAAGCAACCCGCTGCCAACTCAATCAAGCCTGTCAGACAATACGCGTGCCCAGCACTTTAAGGAACGCCGCCAGCCAGGCCGGGTGCGCGGGCCATGCCGGTGCGGTCACCAGATTGCCATCCACATGCGCCTGGTCCACCGCGATGTCGATGAACGTGCCACCCGCCAGGCGCACTTCTGGCGCACATGCCGGGTACGCGCTGCACTCACGCCCCTCCAGCACCCCTGCCGCCGCCAGCAGCTGGGCACCATGGCACACCGCCGCAATCGGCTTGCCGGCCTGGTCGAACGCCCGCACCAGGTCCAACACCTTTTCATTCAGGCGCAGATACTCCGGCGCCCGGCCACCCGGGATCAGCAGCGCGTCATAACTCTCGGGCCGCACCCGCACGAAATCATAATTCAGGGCAAAATTGTGCCCAGGCTTTTCGCTGTAGGTCTGCTCACCCTCGAAGTCATGAATCGCGGTACGCACGGTCTGCCCCGCCAGCTTTTCCGGGCACACCGCATGCACCGTGTGGCCCACCATGCTCAAGGCCTGGAACGGCACCATCGCTTCGTAATCTTCGACGTAGTCGCCCACCAGCATGAGAATTTTCTTCGCCGTCATCTCGCCCACTCCTTCGGTTAACTGTGAATAGTCACTGCACGATAGCCGCTGTCAGTCACGGCGGTCGAGGAAGTTGACCACCAGCCGATCGAGCCAGCCCCAGATCCGTTGCTTCACCCTGCGCCACAAAGGGCGCGCATGCCAGTGGGCGAGGTCGACCTCTTCGCTCTGGGCGAAGTCGCGCTCGAAGCTGGCCACCACCGCCGCTGTCAACGGCGGGTCGAGCGCTTCGATGTTGGCTTCAAGGTTGAAGCGCAAGTTCCAGTGGTCGAAGTTGCACGAACCGACGCTGACCCAGTCGTCTACCACAGCCATCTTCAGGTGCAGGAAGCACGGCTGGTACTCGAAAATCCGTACGCCCGCGCGCAACAGACGCGGGTAGTAACGATGCCCGGCGTAGCGTACCGAGGGGTGATCGGTACGCGGGCCGGTCAACAACAGACGCACGTCCAGGCCCTTGCTGGCAGCCCGGCGCAACGACCGGCGCACGCTCCAGGTCGGCAAGAAGTACGGCGTGGCCAGCCACACCCGTTTCTGGCCGCTGTTCAGCGCCCGTACCAGCGCGTGCAGGATGTCCTGGTGCTGGCGGGCGTCGGCATAAGCGACCCGGCCCATGCCCTGCCCCTGCGCAGGCACCTTGGGCAGACGCGGCAGGCCAAAGCCTTCAGCAGGGCGCCAGGCGGTGCGGCGGTTGTTGGCTTGCCACTGACGGTCGAACAGCAACTGCCAGTCGCTCACCACCGGCCCCTGCATCTGCACCATCACTTCGTGCCATTCGCTGGTCGCCTCACCCGGCGTCCAGAACTCGTCGGTAACGCCCGTTCCCCCCACCACTGCCCAACGTTCGTCAACCAGTAGCAATTTGCGATGATCACGGTAGAGGTTACGCAGGCCACGCTTCCAGCGCAGGCGGTTATACCAGCGCAAGTACACGCCAGCGTCCAGCAGGCGCTGACGCAACGCGCTGTTGAAGGCCAATGAACCGTAGTCATCGAACAGGCACCGCACCCGCACGCCACGCCGGGCAGCCTGCTCCAGCGCGTCGACCACCGCCTCGGCACAGGCACCGGCCTCGACCAGGTACAGCTCCAGGTCAACCTGAAACTCGGCACGCATGATCGCCAGGAGCATGCGCGGAAAGAACGCAGGGCCGTCGATAAGCAGTTCGAACTGATTGCCATCCCGCCAAGGGAAGACCGGCCCCGCCATGTCAGCGCGCAGTGAAGATCAGCACCGCGCTAACCGGTACCGACGGGTTGATGGACTTCAACCTGGCGAACTTGCGCAGGCTTTCCAGCCCCGGCAGCAAGCCAAAATCTTCGGCGCGCAGCACCAGAGGCTCAAGGGTCACCACCTGGAAGCGCCGCGCATCCAGGCGGGTGGCCAGCAACAGGACATTGTAGCTGTGCGACTGGCCATGCAGGGTGACCGTCAGCGGCAGGCGCAATTCGATCTGCGCACCGTCGGCCAGGTCATTGATCGGCTGCAGGTCGATCTGTGCCTTCACTGTGGCCTCGGCGAAGCGCTCGACCTCGAACAGGTTGTCGCGCATTTGCTCGTCACGCAGCGGAATACCGCTGCTCACCGAGTCCATCTCGATCCTCAACCCGGCCATACCCTTGCGATCGACCGTGCCATGCAACACCAGAAAGCGATGCACTTCGGCGGTGTCGCCGTTCTTGCCGGTGATGAACGACAGCCGTGAAGATTCGCCATCCAGGTGCCAATTGGCATGAGCGGGCAGGCACAGAGCCAGCAATAAGGCAGACAGCAGACGGGGCAACTTGAACATGACAGATCTCGTGAAACCAGGCCGCCAACCTTACCCGCCTGCATTCATGGCAGCAAGCGGCAGCCCTCACGCGCGCCTTGCCAGGCCGCCTGACTGCGCCGCCCCAGGCCTTCAGCGGTGACTCGCTGCTGCTGGCTGTTTTCCTCCAGCAGGCTCAGTGGCAGCCACTGCTTCACGTACCCTTGGCAGTACACCTTGTCGAAGCCCATGACAAAGCGGCAGGAGCAGTATTCCTTGGCCGAGTAGGCCGAGAGTATGCCGGGGAAGTCCGCCAGCGCCTGGCGTTCCTGCCATGCCCAGAACAGGAGCCCTGCCAGCGCCAGCAGCAATAGCCGCTTCATGCCCCCTCCCCGGCCAGTACCGCCAGCACCCGCTTGAGCAGTTCGTCGTGTCGATAGCTGCCGTCGCGGTCATCGGCGTAGCGCACGATCACCAGCTTTTGCTCAGGCAGCACATATAAAGCCTGCCCCCAGTGGCCAAGGGCGGCGAAGGTGTCTGCCGGTACACTGGGCCAAGGCCGTTCGGCGCCAGCCAGCGGCTGGTTGAGCCACCAGTGGCCACCCGGAATGGCCTCGCCAGGCAGCGCCTGGGCCTGGGCAAACGGGGTGCGGTTGAAAGCTACCCAGGCTTTGGGCAGCAATTGTCGGCCCTGCCAGCGCCCGTCGCGCTGCATCAGCAGGCCAATACGGGCCAAATCGCGGGCACTGAGGTAGAGATAGGAAGAGCCTACATAGGTGCCTGCCCGGTCACGCTCCCACACCGCACTGCCGATACCCAACGGGGTGAACAGTGCGTGCCAGGGGTAGTCGGGGTACTGCCCGGCATCGAGCATGCCACGCAGCGCGGCGGCCAGCAGGTTGCTGTCGCCGCTGGAGTAGAGGAACCGCTGACCGGGGCTGGCGGCGGCACCCCGGGCCGCCGCGTAGGCGGCCATGTCTGCGCGGCCACGGGTATACAGCATGGCCACCACCGAGGACTTCAGCGGCGCGTATTCGTAGTCTTCCTGCCACTCAAGGCCACTGGCCCAGTGCAGCAGGTCGGCAACGCGCACGCCTGGGTGGGCGCGCATGGGTGGATAGAAGCGGCTGACCGGGTCTTGCAGCTGGAAGCGGCCTTCGCCCTGGGCTACGCCCATTACCGTGGCCAGTACGCTCTTGCTTACCGACCAGGTCAGGTGCGCGGTGGCGGCGCGGGTGGGCGCGGTGTAGCGCTCGTGGAGGATACGCCCGTCGCGGATGATCAGCAGAGCGTCCGTGCGGATGCCGTTGCGCTCCGAGGGGGAGCGTGCAGGAAAGGCGTAGGCATCGACGGCCTGCCAGTCGAGGGTGGCAGGGTCGTTCTGCCACTGCGGGTCAGGCCAGTCTTCAGCTTTGGCGCTACCTGCAACCAGCGCAAGGATGACCAACAGTACCTTCATCGAGCTCGCCTTGATTGGGACTGCTTTGCAGCCCTTCGCGGGCAAGCCCGCGCTCACAGTTGCAGGAGCGGATTCCCCCGCGAACAGGCCAACATCATCGATAAGGAATCAGCGCCGAACCGGCCGCTTCTGCAGCTTGCGCTGCAACGTCCGTCGGTGCATGCCCAGCGCCCGTGCGGTGGCCGAGATATTGCCTTCATGCTCGTTCAGCACGCGCTGGATGTGTTCCCACTGCAGGCGATCGACCGACATCGGGTTTTCCGGCACCAGGGTATCCAGGTCGGTGTGCTCCGACAGCAGTGCTGCCAACACGTCATCGGCGTCAGCCGGCTTGCACAGGTAGTTGCAGGCACCGCGCTTGACCGCCTCCACTGCGGTGGCAATGCTCGAGTACCCGGTCAGGATCACCACGCGCATTTCCGGGTCCAGTTCCAGCAGCTTGGGCAGCAGCACCAGGCCGGAGTCGCCATCCATCTTCAGGTCCAGCGTGGCGTAGTCCGGCAGGTCCTGCTGGGCCAGAATCAAGCCTTCTTCGGCAGAACTGGCAGTGCTCACACGGAAACCGCGACGGCTCATGGCCCGGGCCATGACCCGGGTGAAGGTGGCATCGTCATCCACCAGCAGCAGGTGCGGCAGCTCTTCGCTTTCGACCTGGTTTTCTTCGCTCATCATTCATCTCCTCGCTTGCCATAGGGCAGGCGCAGTTCGGTCAGGGTGCCACCCTGTTCATGACTATAGAGTTTCACCGAGCCGCCCGCACGGGTCACGCTGGCCTTGCTCAAGAACAGGCCCAGGCCGAAGCCTTTGCCCTTGGTGGTAATAAAAGGTTTGCCAATGGCTTCGGCAATGGCTGGCGGTACACCAGGACCATGGTCGTGGATACTGATGACGATGTCCTGGGCGTCCCAGTCCAGGCGAACTTCCAGATCATCAGGGCAGGCATCGGCGGCATTGTTCAGCAGATTCAGTAACGCCTGGGTCAGGTCTGGCGGCGGCGCCAGACGCGGCACCTTGCCGTCGCGCAGGCGCTGGAAGCGGTAGCTGGCTTCCGGGCGCATCAGGTGCCAGCGGTTGAGCGCCTCGTCCAGCCAGGCGGTCACATCCTGCTCCACGATGGCCAGGCGCCGGTTGGCTTCGGCTGCGCGCACCAGCTGTTGCAAAGTCTCTTTGCACAGCTTTACCTGGTCCTGGAGGATTTGCAGGTCCTCCTGCAACAGCGGGTCGGTGTGGTCCTGGCGCATTTCGTTGATCAGCACGCTCATGGTCGCCAGCGGCGTACCCAGTTCATGGGCGGCACCGGCGGCCTGGGTAGCCACAGCCAGCAGTTGCTCGTCGCGCAGGCTTTCTTCACGCCGCTCTGAACGCAGCTGCTCCTGGCGGCGCAGCTCTTCGGCCATGCGCGCGGCAAAAAAGGTGATCACAGCCGCCGCCAGGGCAATGCTCAGCCACATGCCGTAGACCTGCATCTTGTCCCGCGCCATCGGCAGCCCTTCGAGCGGGTAGAACTGCACCAGCAGCAAGCTGTAGGCCGTCAGCGCAATGCCCGACAGGATCAGCGAATACAGCCACGGCAAGGTCACCGCAGCGATCGCCAGCGGCACCAGGTAATACGACACGAACGGGTTGGTCGAGCCGCCGGAGTAATACAGCAAGGCACTGTGGATCAGCAGGTCACAGGCCAGCTGCAGGGCGTACTCCATTTCGGTGACGGGCAGCGACAGCCGCAGGCGCAGGGCCGTGAAGGCACACAGCAACGAAGACAAGGCCAAGGTGCCGGCCAGTGACAGCCAGGGCAACGGCAGCAGTTCGGTCCAGTAGGCAACGCCCACCGAGCCGGCCTGGGCAGCCAGGACCAGGACCCGAATGACGGTCAGGCGCCAAAGGTTCTGGCGGGTAGCGGACAACGGTTGTACGGCGGCGAGCATGAGCTCTCCTGATGAGTGCTCCAGAAAAATCGGCTGGAGTATACCGAAGCCGGGCGCCTCGCTGCAGCGATGCGGCAAAGCGCCACACTTTGTCACAGGTTCATGATGGCACTTTTGAACCCACTACACTGTTGCCGGTCCTATGGGCCATGCGTGGAATGGATGACCAGCCCCCACGCCTTCAAATGCCAAGGAGTACCACATGCAAATCCCACGTCGCGGCGCCGCCCTGATCATGTCTTGCGGCCTGCTCGCCAGCCTGCCGGCACTGGCTGCCGATGAACCGCGTTTCAACCAGGTATCGCTGCGTGCCGAAGTCAGCAAGGAAGTGGCGCGCGACCTGATGGTCGTGACCCTGTACAGCGAAGCGCAGAACAGCGACCCGGGCAAGCTCGCCAAGCAGATTACCGAAACCATGAACAAGGCCGTGCAGCAGTCGCGCCAGGTCAAGGACGTGAAGATCAGCCAAGGCAGCCGCAACAGCTACCCGGTGTATGACAGCAAGGGCCAGAAAATTACCGGCTGGCGCGAGCGCGCCGAACTGCGCCTTGAAAGCGCCAACTTCCCGGCCTTGTCCCAGCTTACCGCCGATTTGTTGCAAGAGCTGAAAATGGCTGGCATGGACTTTTCCATCGCCCCGGCCACGCGCAAGGCCAGCGAGGATGCTCTGCTCAAGGATGCGGTCGATGCCTTCAAGGCACGCGCGCAACTGGCGACCGAAGCGCTGGGTGGCAAAGGCTACAAAGTGGTGAGCCTGAACCTCAACAGCAGCGGCTACCCGCGCCCGTACTTGCGTAGCGCGCCGATGGCGATGAAGGCCATGGGGGCTGATGAAGCAGCACCGGCGCCAGATATCGAGGCAGGCACCAGTGAAGTGAGCATGAATGCCGATGGCCTGATCGAAGTGCAGATGCCATAAGGCGTCCACGCATCATCTGTGGGAGCCCGCGAGCAAGACACGGCGGTGGATGGCACGGGCTTCGCCCGTGTTCGCGGGTAAACCCGCTCCTACGGGTGACTGCGTCATTTTCTTTATTTTCAGACATTTCTTACGCACCATTAGGATGCATCCTACGCTTTCCCCTACCTAGAAACATCGCGCAAAACGCCATCATTTTGCCTACGCAAACGTTTAACTTCGCCAAAAGTTATACCGATGCGACATCCATGTACGTTCGTACCACTTTCCCGGCGTCAACTATCCTTGTACCTGTTGCAATGGGAACGCCCCCTGCATAAGTATCCGCAGGTCGGCTCACGAGGCCACCTCATCCAAAAAATGACAACAATGAGGCCACCATGCTCAAACACGCAGTCATTCCGTTCCTGCTGGGTGCAGGCTTGCTCAGCGGCGCACCGTCGGCCGTTGCCGCATCCAACCTGGTGTTCTGCTCCGAAGGCAGCCCGGCCGGCTTCGATCCGGGGCAGTACACCACCGGGACCGACTTCGATGCCTCGGCAGAGACCGTGTTCAACCGCCTGACCCAGTTCGAGCGCGGCGGCACTGCGGTCATCCCGGGCCTGGCGACCAAATGGGAAGTGTCCGACGACGGCAAGACCTACACCTTCCACCTGCGCGAAGGGGTCAAGTTCCACACCACCGACTACTTCAAGCCCAGTCGCCCGTTCAACGCCGACGACGTGCTGTTCACCTTCAACCGCATGCTCGACAAGGACAACCCGTTCCGCAAGGCGTACCCCACCGAGTTTCCATACTTCACCGACATGGGCATGGACAAGAACATTGCCAAGGTGGAGAAGCTTGACGAGCACACGGTGAAGTTCACCCTCAACGAGGTTGACGCCGCGTTCATCCAGAACCTGGCCATGAGCTTTGCCTCGATCCAGTCCGCCGAATACGCCGACCAGCTCCTAAAGAACGGCAAGGCCGCCGACATCAACCAGAAGCCGATCGGCACCGGCCCGTTCGTGTTCAGCAAATACCAGAAGGACGCGCAGATCCGCTTCAAGGGCAACAAGGACTACTGGCAGCCCGAGGACGTGAAGATCGACAACCTGATCTTTGCCATCACCACCGACGCCTCGGTGCGCATGCAGAAGCTCAAGAAGAACGAGTGCCAGGTCACCCTGTTCCCACGCCCGGCCGACATCGAGCCGCTAAAAGCCGACAAGAACCTGCAAATGCCGCAGCAGGCCGGTTTCAACCTCGGCTATATCGCCTACAACGTGATGGACAAGATCAAGGGCAGCAACGAGGCCAACCCCATGGCCCAGCTGAAAGTCCGACAGGCGCTGGACATGGCCGTGGACAAGAAAAAGATCATCGAGTCGGTGTACCAGGGCGCCGGCCAGCTGGCGGTCAACGCCATGCCGCCCACGCAGTGGTCCTATGACGACAGCATCAAGGACGCCGCCTTTGACCCCGAGAAAGCCAAGCAACTGCTCAAGGAAGCCGGCATCAAGGAAGGCACCGAAATCACCCTGTGGGCCATGCCCGTGCAACGCCCGTACAACCCCAATGCCAAACTGATGGCTGAAATGCTCCAGTCCGACTGGGCCAAGATCGGTATCAAGGCGAAGATCGTCAGTTATGAATGGGGCGAGTACATCAAGCGCTCCAAAGGTGGCGAACAGGGTGCCATGCTGATTGGCTGGAGCGGTGACAATGGTGACCCGGACAACTGGCTGGGTACCCTCTACGGTTGCGATGCCGTCGATGGCAACAACTTCTCCAAGTGGTGCTACAAGCCCTACGACGACCTGATCAAGCAGGCCAAGGCCACGTCCGACCAGGCCAAGCGCACCGAGCTGTACCAGAAGGCGCAGCATATACTCAAGGAGCAGGTACCGATCACCCCGATCGCCCACTCCACTGTCTACCAGCCCATGAGCGCCAAGGTGAAGGACTTCAAGATCAGCCCGTTCGCGCTGAATTCCTTCTACGGCGTCAGCGTGGACAAATAGGCTGACTGAGGCACCCGCTGAATCGCGGGTGCCCTTCACCCCCGCTACCCCTTCATGTCGTCCTGCGGCCATACGCTACGGGGTCGGCGAACTGTTGCCGTCAGTCGTACCCGGAGGCGGCGCGAACAGATGAAAAAGGATTTGCCATGCGCCACGTTACCTGCCTTTCCGCGCTGCTGGCCCTGGGCCTGGTCAGCCAATCCCCGGTCCTGCTCGCCAACAACCTAGTGTTCTGCTCTGAAGGTAGCCCCGCCGGTTTCGACACCGCCCAGTACACCAGCGCCACCGACAACGACGCCGCCGAACCCATCTACAACCGCCTGGTCGAGTTCGAACGTGGCGGCACCGCCGTGCATCCGGCCCTGGCGACGCACTGGGAGGTGTCCGACAACGGCCTGCGCTACACCTTCCACCTGCGTGAAGGGGTCAGGTTCCACAGCAACAAGGCCTTCAGCCCGAGCCGCACGTTCAACGCCGACGATGTGCTGTTCACCTTCAACCGCATGCTCGACAAGGGTCATCGGTTCCGTCAGGCCTACCCTACCGAGTTTCCCTATTTCAACGGCATGGGCCTGGACAAGAACATCGCCCGTGTCGAGAAGACCGACCCATTGACCGTGGTGTTCACCCTGAACACCGTCGATGCCGCGTTCATCCAGAACCTGGCCATGAGCTTCGCCTCCATCCTCTCCGCTGAATACGCCGAGCAGCTACTGGCCAGTGGACGCCCCAGCGACATCAATCAGCAGCCTATCGGTACCGGGCCGTTCGTGTTCCAGCGCTACCAGAAGGATTCGCAGATCCGCTACAAGGGCAACAAGGACTATTGGGCAGCGAACGAGGTGAAGATCGACAACCTGGTGTTCTCGATCAATACCGACCCGTCGGTGCGTATCCAGAAGCTGCGCCGCAATGAATGCCAGGTGACCCTGCACCCACGCCCGGCCGACCTGCCGGCGCTCAAGGCCGACAGCACGCTGCAGGTGCTCCAGCAACCAGGCTTCAACCTCGGCTACATCGCCTACAACACCCAGCACCCGCCATTCGACCGCCTGGAAGTGCGCCAGGCAATGGACATGGCGGTCAACAAGGAAGCCATCCTCCAGGCGGTGTACCAGGACGCCGGCCAACGGGCGGTCAACGCCATGCCACCGACCCAGTGGTCCTATGACGACAGCATCAAGGACGCCCCGTACGCGCCGGAAAAGGCCAGACAGCTGATCCAGCAGGCGGGTGTCAAACCTGGCACCGAGATCACCCTGTGGGCCATGCCGGTGCAACGCCCGTACAACCCCAATGCCAAGCTGATGGCCGAAATGCTCCAGGCGGACTGGAGCAAGCTCGGATTCAAGGTGCGCATCGTCAGCTACGAATGGGGCGAATACCTCAAGCGCATGAAAAACGGTGAGCACGACATCGCCCTGATCGGCTGGACCGGTGACAACGGCGACCCGGACAACTGGCTGGGTACCCTCTACAGCTGCGATGCCATCGGCAGCAACAACTACTCGCAGTGGTGCGATCCGCAGTACGACAGCCTGGTCAAGCAGGCCAAGCAAGTGACCGACCGTACGCAACGCACCGCCCTGTACCAGCAGGCCCAGCAGCGGCTCAAGCAGCAGGTACCGATTACGCCGGTGGCGCATTCCACCGTGAGCCAGCCGCTTAGCGTCAAGGTTTCCCAGTTCAAGGTCAGCCCGTTTGGGCGCAATGATTTTTCCGGTGTGAGTGTTGATTAAGCGTTAGCCAGTACCGGCCTCTTCGCGGGCAAGCCCGCTCCCACAGGATCTCGACAGGTTCGGACACTGCGCCCTACCTGAGGGAGCGGGCTTGCCCGCGAAGAGGCCAGAACGGCCAACACAACGCCCCGATTCTGCCCGGCGATCCCGCGGCACCCCTGGCAACACCGCAGCAATCACCCGGCCCACAAGGCCGGCCATAACTAGAAAAGAAAGGGAGCTTTAACCTTGAAAGTATTCACCTTGACCGCACTGGCGTTATCCATCAGTGCCTTTTCCACGGTGGCCCAGGCAGATCCGCAGAGCCAGGACTACCTCCCGCTCACCCTCAAAAGCAGCAGCGAGCAAGCGCAAG
Source organism: Pseudomonas sp. yb_2 (assembly GCF_043103905.1). Taxonomy (NCBI): domain Bacteria; kingdom Pseudomonadati; phylum Pseudomonadota; class Gammaproteobacteria; order Pseudomonadales; family Pseudomonadaceae; genus Pseudomonas; species Pseudomonas sp. yb_2. The sequence continues at coordinate 247,353 of NZ_JBICKH010000006.1, forward strand.
CCAGCGGCTTCATCGACGGCCAAAGCCTGTCCGGTAGCACCCGCAACTGGTATGCCCGCGAACGTGCCGCACGCGCGCCGCTGTGGAAGTACTACAAGAACGACGGCACCCGCCACGACACCCACAGCCGTGAAAACTGGGTCCAGGGCACCATCCTCAATTACAGCTCCGGCTTCACCCAGGGCACCGTGGGCTTCGCCGTCGAGGCTGCCGGCTACAACGCCATCGCCCTGCAGCAGAGCCGCGAAGCCATCGCCGGCCCCAACAACCGCACCCTCACCCACAGCGATGGCGACCCCGTCGGCCAGTGGAGCAAACTGGGCCTGGGCAATATCAAGGCGCGCGTGTCCAACACCACCCTTACCCTTGGCCGCCAGTCGGTGGACACGCCGATGATCGCCTACATCGGCAACCGCGCCCTGCCCTCGAGCTTCCAGGGCGCGTTCCTGCACAGCGCTGAATTCGACAACCTCAGCATCGACCTGGGCACCTTCGACCGCGTCTCGCCACGTACCGAACAGAGCCTCAGCAAGTTCCGCAGCGAGTACAGCGCCACCGGCGTGGAAACCGACCGTGCCAGCACCGCCGGCATCAACTACCAGCCGTTCAAGAGCCTGAGTACCAGCCTGTACGCCACCAAGGTCGAGGACTTCTGGAACCAGTACTACTTCGGCGCCAACCATGTGCTCGGCGACAGCGCAGTGCTCAGCCTGAGCACCGGCCTGAACTACTACAAGACCGTCGACGCCGGCAGCCAGAAAATGGGCAAGATCGACAACGACACTTACAGCCTGTCACTGGGCCTGACCCATCAAGCCCACACCCTCAGCGCCTCCTGGCAGCAGGTCAACGGCAATGAGTACTTCGACTACCTGCACGAAACCAACGGCATCTTCCTGGCCAACTCGCTGCTGTCGGACTTCAACGGCCCCAACGAGAAATCGCTGCAGCTTTCCTATGTGCTGAACATGGCGCCCTATGGCGTGCCTGGCCTGAAGTTCAACCTGTACAACGCCCGCGGCTGGGGTATCGACGGCACCCACTACCGCGGCACTGCCTACGACGTGAATGGCCTGGATGGCGAAACCCACTATGAGTGGGGTATCGGCACCAGCTACGCGTTGCAGAGCGGGCCGCTGAAAGACACCAGCATCCGCGCCACCTACACCACCCATCGCGCCAGCAAGGCCCAGGGCGATGGCAGCCTGGATGAGTTCCGCGTGGTCACCACCATTCCGTTCAACATTCTCTGACCGTCGGCGCCCTGGCCCGTTTCGCTGCGGGCCGGGGCGGCTACGCTGGAACCAATGCAAGCAGGGAGTTTTCAACACATGCACAGAGCTTTCATGAAATCGCGGCCGTTGCGCCTAGCCCTGGTCGCGCTGCTTCTGGGCGGCGCCACGCAACTGGCGGCCAAGCCGCTGGTGGTGTGTACAGAAGCCAGCCCGGAAGGGTTCGACATCGTCCAGTACACCACCGCAGTCACCGCCGATGCCTCGGCCGAGACAGTGTTCAACCGCCTGGTCGACTTCAAACCCGGCACCACCGAGATCCAGCCAGCCCTGGCCGAGCGCTGGGACATTTCAGCCGACGGCCTGACCTACACCTTCCATCTGCGTCAGGGGGTGAAGTTCCACACCACCGACTACTTCAAGCCCACCCGTGACTTGAACGCCGATGACGTGCTGTGGAGCCTCAATCGCCAGCTCGACCCGAACCACCCCTGGCATGACAAGACCAGCGTCGGCTACCCGTACTTCGAAAGCATGGGGTTCAAGGAACTGCTCAAGTCGGTCAGCAAGGCTGACGAGCACACCGTGGTGATTACCCTCAGCCGACCGGAAGCGCCGTTCCTGCGCGACATGGCCATGGGCTTTACCTCGATCTACTCCGCCGAATACGGCGACCAGTTGCTCAAGTCTGGCAAGACCGCCGAGCTGAACAGCAAGCCGATCGGCACCGGCCCTTTCATCTTCCAGCGTTACAACAAGGACGCCCAGGTCCGCTTCAAGCCCAACCCGGACTATTTCCGCGGCAAGCCGCCGGCCGATGCGCTGGTGTTCGCCATCGCCATCGACAGCAACGTGCGCCTGCAGAAACTGCGCGCCAACGAGTGCCAGGTGGCGCTCTATCCCAAGCCCGATGACGTGCCATCGATCAAGCAAGACCCGAAACTCAAGGTTGAAGAAATCGAGGCCCTGGTCACCGGCTACATCGCCATGAATACCCAGCACAAATACCTCAACGACGTGCGCGTGCGTAAAGCCATCAACATGGCCTTCGACCGCCAGACCCATGTCGACCAACTGTTTGGCAAAGGCAACGCACTGGTGGGTGTAAACCCTTACCCACCCACCATGATCGGCTACAACACCCATAACCAGAACCCACCGCGCGACCTCGATAAAGCCCGCGCACTGCTCAGCCAGGCCGGTGTACCCGAGGGCACGGTAATCACCCTGTTCACCCGCAACGGCGGCGGCCCGACCAACCCCAACCCGCGCCTGTCTGCCGAGATGCTGCAGGCCGATCTCAAACAGATCGGCCTCAAGCTGGATATCCGCGTCATGGAATGGGCCGAGATGCTGCGCCGGGCGAAGAACGGCGAAGCCGACCTGGTGTCCACCGGCTGGGCCGGCGACAACGGCGACCCGGACAACTTCCTCAGCCCACTGCTCAGTTGCGATGCCGTGAAAAGTGGCGAGAACTATGCGCGCTGGTGCAACCCCAAGTTCCAGGAGCTGATCAGCCGCGCCCGCGAAGTGATCGACAACGACGAGCGTGCAAGGCTCTATAACGAGGCATTGAAAGTGTACGATGACGAACAACCCTGGATCAGCATGGCTCATCCAAAGATGTTCACCGCCATGCGTGACAACGTGGAGGGCTACGTGATCAACCCTCTGACCAACAACAACTTCGCCACCACCAAGGTGAAGTAGAACAACAACGACCGCCGGCCACCCACACGGGGACCGGCGGCACTGCCGTACCGGGCTGATCGCCCCACGGCCTGATGAGGTAACCCCGACAATGTTGAGTTTTATTGCCCGGCGCCTTGGCCTGCTGATACCGACCTTTTTCGGCATCACCTTGCTGACCTTCGCGCTCATACGCCTGATCCCCGGCGACCCGGTGGAAGTGATGATGGGCGAGCGCAGGGTCGACCCCGAAATGCATGCCCAGGCCATGGAACGCCTGGGCCTGAACAAGCCACTGCCGGTCCAGTACCTGGACTACGTCGGCAAACTTGCCCAGGGTGACCTTGGCGAATCGCTGCGCACCCGCGAAAGCGTGTGGCGCGAGTTCCTCACCCTGTTCCCGGCCACCCTGGAACTGGCCTTCGCCGCCCTGCTGTTCGCCGGCGTCGTCGGCCTGCTGGCCGGTGTAATCGCCGCACTCAAGCGCGGTTCGCTGTTCGACCACGGGGTCATGGGCATATCACTGGCCGGCTACTCGATGCCGATTTTCTGGTGGGGCCTGATCCTGATCATGTTCTTCTCCGTGAGCCTGGGCTGGACCCCGGTTTCCGGGCGCATCGACCTGCTCTACGACATCGAGCCGAAGACCGGCTTCATGCTTATCGACACCCTGCTCAGCGATGAAGAAGGCGCGTTCAAGGACGCTGTGATGCACCTGATCCTGCCGGCCATCGTGCTCGGCACCATCCCGCTGGCAGTGATCGCCCGCATGACCCGCTCGTCGATGCTTGAAGTACTGCGCGAAGACTACATCCGCACCGCCCGCGCCAAAGGCCTGTCGCCGGCCCGTGTGGTGTTCGTCCATGGCCTGCGCAATGCGCTGATCCCGGTGCTGACCGTGTTCGGCCTGCAGGTCGGCACGCTGCTGGCCGGTGCGGTGCTGACCGAAACCATCTTTTCCTGGCCGGGCATCGGCAAATGGCTGATCGAAGCCATCGGTGCCCGTGACTACCCCGTGGTCCAGAACGGCATCCTGTTGATCGCCTGCCTGGTGATTCTGGTCAACTTCGTCGTGGACATCCTCTACGGCCTGGCCAACCCACGCATCCGTCATCAGCGCTGAGGCCCTTGCCATGACTAGCCCGATTCCAAAATCCGTGTCACCGGCCAGCCCGGTGGACCAGAGCCTGCTCTACCCCTCCCCGTACAAAGAATTCTGGCAAGCCTTCGCGCGCAACAAGGGCGCGGTCATGGGCCTGGCCTTCATGTGCCTGGTGGTGTTCTGCGCGCTGTTCGCGCCTTGGGTCGCCCCGCATGACCCGAGCGAGCAGTACCGCGACTTCCTGCTGACCCCGCCGGTGTGGCTGGAAGGCGGCACCTGGCAGTTCATCCTGGGCACCGACGAACTGGGCCGTGATCTGCTTTCGCGGCTGATTCAGGGTGCACGGCTATCGCTGCTGATCGGCCTGTCGTCAGTGGTGATGTCACTGATCCCGGGCATTCTCCTTGGCCTGCTGGCCGGCTTTTTCCCGCAGTTGCTCGGCCCGTCGATCATGCGCCTGATGGACGTGATGCTGGCGCTGCCGTCACTGCTGCTGGCTGTGGCCATCGTCGCCATCCTCGGCCCTGGCCTGATCAACACCGTGATCGCCATCGCCATCGTTTCCCTGCCGTCCTACGTGCGCCTGACCCGCGCCGCGGTGATGGGCGAACTGAACCGCGACTACGTCACCGCTGCCCGCCTGGCCGGCGCCGGCTTGCCCCGGCTGATGTTCGTCACCGTGCTGCCCAACTGCATGGCACCGCTGATCGTGCAGGCGACCCTGAGTTTTTCCTCGGCGATCCTCGACGCCGCTGCGCTGGGTTTCCTCGGCCTCGGCGTGCAGCCGCCTACCCCCGAGTGGGGCACCATGCTGGCTTCGGCCCGGGATTACATCGAGCGCGCCTGGTGGGTGGTAAGCCTGCCCGGCCTGACCATCCTGCTCAGTGTGCTGGCAATCAACCTGATGGGCGACGGCCTGCGCGATGCGCTGGACCCGAAACTCAAGAATGCCGCCTGAGGAGAACGCCATGTCACTGTTGCAGATCAACAACCTGAATGTGCGCTTCGGCGACGCCAATGCAGTACCGGTGGTAGACGGCCTGGACCTGAAAGTGGACGCTGGCGAGATCCTGGCCATCGTCGGCGAGTCCGGCTCGGGCAAGTCGGTCACCATGATGGCCCTGATGGGCCTGATCGACGCTCCCGGGCGCATCACCGCCGACTCACTGACCTTCGACGGCACTGATATGCTCAAGCTCAGCGGCCGTCAGCGGCGCAAGGTGGTGGGCAAGGACATCGCCATGGTCTTCCAGGACCCGATGACCGCGCTCAACCCCAGCTACACCGTAGGCTTCCAGATCGAGGAAGTGCTACGACAGCACCTGGGCCTGAAAGGCAAGGCTGCACGCCAGCGTGCTCTGGAGCTCTTGAAAAAGGTCGAGATCCCGGCCGCAGAAAGCCGCCTGGACGCTTACCCGCACCAGCTGTCAGGCGGCATGAGCCAACGTGTGGCGATCGCCATGGCCATTGCCGGCGAGCCCAAGCTGCTGATCGCAGACGAACCGACCACGGCCCTCGACGTGACGATCCAGGCACAGATCATGGAACTGCTGGTCAACCTGCAGAAGGAGCGCAACATGGCGCTCATCCTGATCACCCACGACCTCGCCGTGGTCGCCGAAACCGCCAGGCGGGTGTGCGTGATGTACGCCGGCCAAGCCGTGGAAGTGGGCCAGGTGCCAGAACTGTTCGATGTGCCCGCCCACCCTTACAGCGAAGCCCTGCTCGCCGCGATCCCCGAGCACAGCATTGGCGCCGAACGCCTGGCCACCCTGCCTGGCATCGTCCCCGGCCGCTACGACCGCCCGGTCGGTTGCCTGCTGTCACCACGCTGCCCCTATGTACAGGACAATTGCCGGCGCCAGCGCCCGCCCCTCGACCCTCAGGCCCACAGCCTGGTGCGTTGCTTCTACCCGCTGAACCAGGAGGTGGCGTGATGGCCGTCGTTCTATCCGCCCGGGAGCTGACCCGGCATTACGAAGTCTCCCGCGGGCTGTTCAAGGGCCATGCGCTGGTGCGCGCGCTCAATGGCGTGTCGTTCGAACTGGAGGCCGGCAAGACCCTGGCCGTGGTCGGCGAGTCGGGCTGCGGCAAGTCGACCCTGGCCCGCGCCCTGACCCTGATCGAAGAGCCGTCGTCCGGATCGCTGCAAATTGCCGGCACCGAGGTGAAGGGCGCCAGCAAGGCAGAGCGCAAACAACTGCGCCGCGATGTGCAGATGGTGTTCCAGAGCCCCTACGCCTCGCTCAACCCACGGCAGAAGATCGGTGACCAACTGGCCGAACCGCTGCTGATCAACACCTCGCTGAGCAAGGCCGAGCGCCGCGACAAAGTGCAGAAGATGATGGAGCAGGTCGGCCTGCGCCCCGAGCACTACCAGCGCTACCCACACATGTTCTCCGGCGGCCAGCGCCAGCGTATCGCCCTGGCCCGGGCGATGATGCTGCAACCCAAGGTGCTGGTGGCCGACGAACCGACCTCTGCGCTGGACGTGTCGATTCAGGCGCAGGTGCTGAACCTGTTCATGGATCTGCAGAAGGAGTTCAACACCGCCTACGTGTTCATCTCGCACAACCTGGCGGTGGTGCGGCATGTGGCGGATCAGGTACTGGTGATGTACCTGGGGCGGCCGGCGGAGATGGGGCCGAAGGAGGACATCTACGCGAAGCCGCTGCACCCGTATACCCAGGCGCTGCTGTCGGCGACACCCGCGATTCATCCAGACCCGTTGAAGCCGAAAATTCGTATCGTCGGGGAGCTGCCCAACCCGCTGAACCCGCCGGATGGGTGTGCGTTTCACAAACGCTGCCCGTATGCGACCGAGCGGTGTGCCAAGGAGGTGCCGGCACTGAGGCAGGTGAGTACGCGGCAGGTTGCGTGCCACTATGCGGAGCAGTTTCTTTAACTGTTAGAAAACTGGGCAGCCCTCAGTGCGAAAAACAGCAGTTTGCTGCGCTGCCCAGCTGAAGTGCCAAGGCTTTTTGATTGTGGAGCTGAATCCATTTGTGGACGAGGTTGCCATTGAGGCTGTGGCCCAAGGCGATGTTTGCGATGGAGGCGCCGGGCTCGTCGCACTCTGGGCTTTGAAAGGTTTATTGTAGGTACGGCGCTGAGGATGCCTGGAAAATCCGCTTGATGGGCCAGAAATGGTGTCCACTTTTAGGTGGACACCATGGCCTTCGCCGGTTTCGTCAGGAAGATGTGTTGGCCGGACGGATACCGGGATTCGACTATCAGGGGAGTGTCAGTTTTTTTGTGTACGGGACAAGGCATTTTCAATGCTTTGATACCTGCTTGCTGACTGCAGACGCCGTCAAGCCTAATCGGGCAGATGCGTCTACAAAACTTCCAGTTTCACCACTACCGCAAATGCTGCCATGCAAGGCAACATATCAACATGACTTTTGCAAGATAGATTTGATAGTCCATTACTATGAGCACTCATATCTACAGGCCCGCAGCGAAAAATACGCCATTGGCACACTCCCCCAAAAATCTACAATTTATATACCGAAGAAAATGTCACGAGGCCTTTGGTGTTCATCAGAACACCAAACTGGATTTATTGATCTCAAGCCCGACATCCGGGCCCTGCCTTGCACACGCCTTTTGTAGCGAAGAGTTGTAGCAAAAGGGCCGCAAAGCGGCCCCCAAAATCTCAATGCATAAAGAACCAGATCAGAATGATCACCGGAATCGGCACCCCAATCATCCAAAGCAGTATCGAGCGCATGGCCTTTCTCCTTGATCGATGGTGACAAGAAAGGTGCAGCCGCCATGCCAGTTGTATCAAAAAACTACATTCATAAGAATCAAAGGCTTACCCTCCAAGCCGCCTGAGCAAACCGTGCAATATGCAGGATCCACGCCCTTGCACCTGGGTGTTCTGCAATGCACTATCCACCCATGATCGCCACCACCCTCCCCGACGGCCCCGAGCAAACCCCGCTTACCGCCGAAATCGTGCTGCGCTACCACCTCTGCTGGAAGCATCGCGACCTCGACGGTGTCATGGCGCTCTACCACCCCGATATCCAGTACCACGACTTCTTTCAGAACCGCGTGCTCGGCCATCAGGAACTGCGCGACTACGTACGCGCCTGCCTGCCCCATGAAGCCGGCGAGGACATCGTCCACAGCGACCGCATCCGCGTCGATGGCAGCACCGCATTCATCCAGTATCAGGTCACGGTCCAGGGCGGTGACGGCCTGGTTGCGTTCCAGTCCAGCGAGGCGATCACCGTCAGGGACGGGCTGATCTGGCGGGTCAACGAATACGCCACGCTGGTCCGCCAGAACGGCACAGGCCACGCCAACAGCGGTCCGCGCCCCGCCACCAGCCGCCTGGGCTTGTCGCCTCGGCAGTTGTCGACCATGGCCCAGGACCTGGAGCATTACTTCCGGCGTCAACGCCCCTACCTCGACCCGGAGCTCGACCTGCAACAGGTCGCCGACGCCAGCGGCTACAGCCGCAACCAGATTTCCTACCTGCTCAACCAGGTGCTGGGGCAAAGCTTCTACCGCTACGTCAACCAGGCACGCCTGCAGCACCTGATGGCCAGCCTCGGCGACGACAGCGTCGAGGCGACGATCGACGAGCTGGCCTTCAGTGCCGGCTTCAACTCGCTGTCGGCGTTCTACAAGTGCTTCCGCGAACACACCGGGTTCACGCCCAAGGCCTACCTGAAGCAAATTTCCCTGCGTGCACGCACGTAAGACAGCCGCCCACTGACACCACTAGCATCGCCCACAGACCTTGACGGATGTGGAGCCAAACCCGATGCAACCCCTGCGCACGCTCAGCCTGTGGATGGACCAGCTCGACGAGCCGCTGTGCGCGCGCCCGGCACTGCGCAATGACCTCGACGTTGACGTGTGCATCATCGGTGCCGGCTATACCGGCCTTTGGACCGCGTACTACCTCAAGCGCCAGGCCCCCCAGCTGAACATCGCGGTGATTGAAGCCCAAATCGCCGGCTTCGGCGCCTCCGGCCGTAATGGGGGCTGGCTGATGGGCAACCTGCTCGGCGAAGACCGCCTGCTCGGCACCCTCTCGCCGCAACAGCGCCGCGCCAGCATCGACCTGCTGCACGGCATCCCGGATGAAGTGCATCACGTGCTGCAAAGCGAAGGCATCGACTGCGACTACCGCAAAGGCGGCGTCCTTTATTGCGCGGCGCGCTACCCGGAGCAGGAACGCAGCCTGCGCGCCTACCTCGACGACTTGTATCGCCAAGGCATGACCGAGGACGACTACCGCTGGCTGAGCCCCGAGCAGCTGGGGAGCCAGCTGCGGGTCAGCAATGCGTTTGGAGCCATCTACAGCCCGCACACGGCGACCATCCAGCCAGCCAAGCTGGTGCGCGGCCTTGCCCGGGCAGTGGAGGCGCTGGGCGTATCGATCTACGAAAATACCCCGGCCATCGACTGGCAGCCGAGCGAGGTGCGTACCCCGCTGGCACAGATTCGCTGCCAGTGGATGGTACCTGCCGTGGAGGGTTACGCCGCCAGCCTGCCGCCACTGGGCAAACACCAATTGCCAGTACAGAGCCTGCTGGTGGCCACCGAGCCGCTGCCAGAGGCCACCTGGGAGCAAATTGGCCTGAGCAAGGGCCAAGCCTTCAGTGAAAGCAGCCGCCAGGTCACCTACGGCCAGCGCACTGCCGACAACCGTCTGGTCTTCGGTGCTCGCGGTGGCTATCGCTTCGGTGGGCGTCTGCGCGAGAACTTCAACCTCGACGAACACGAAGTCGAACTGCGCCGCTACCTGTTCGGCGAACTGTTCCCGCAGCTCAAACAGGTACGCATCACTCATACCTGGGGCGGCAACCTCGGCATGGCGCGACGCTTCCGCCCACACATGCTTTGCGACCGCCAGCGCGGCATCGCCCTTGCCGGCGGCTACGGCGGCGAAGGCGTCGGGGCTACCAACCTGGGTGGGCGCACCCTGGCGGCGCTGATCCTCAACCAGCACAACGAACTGACGGCGCAACCCTGGGTGCTCGACAACCGCCCGCTATCGAGCCTGGCAAGCTGGCCTCCCGAGCCCTGCCGCTGGCTGGGCTACAACGCGATCATCCAGAGCTTCGTCCACGAGGACCGGACCCTCGCCAACCCCGCCAGTGCACCGTGGAGGCGGCGCCTGGCCATCTCGGTTGCGGACTTCATGGAAGGCTTCATGCACTGACTTCCCTTTTCACTCGTACAGGATCCACCGGTCATGAGCATCACCCAGTTCAAGAACACCGAATTTGCCGTGCTCGACAGCTCCAACCCGGTCGCGGTACCGCTCGGCGAACCCGTGGCAGTCACGTCAGTCACCTGCGTGGAGCGCAGCGATGGCGTTGAAACCGGCATCTGGGAATGCACCCCAGGGCGCTGGCGGCGGCAGATCGTGCAACAGGAGTTCTGCCATTTCATCAAGGGCCGCTGCACGTTCATCCCCGACGGTGGCGAGCCCCTGGTCATAGAAGCCGGAGACGCATTGATGCTACCGGCCAACAGCACCGGCACCTGGGACATCCAGGAGACCGTGCGCAAAACCTACGTGCTTATTTTCTGATCCGCTGATCGCCTGCCTTCGATAACAACAGACAAAGCAAGGTAAACCCGACATGCGCACCTTCCTCCTCGCCCCCCTGATGCTGGCCGCCAGCGTGGCCAGCGCCGCTGAAACGGTGAAGATCTACAACTGGTCCAGCTACGTGGCCCCCGATACGTTGAAAAACTTCCAGCAAGCCAGCGGCATCGTGCCGACCTATGACGTGTACGACAGCAATGAAACCCTCGATGGCAAGTTGATGACCGGCAATTCCGGCTACGACGTGGTGTTCCCCTCCAACCATTTCATGGCCCGGCAGATCCAGGGCAAGGCCTTGAAGCGCCTGGACAAATCCCAGCTGCCTAACTGGCACAACCTCAACCCGGTGCTGCTCAAGGCGCTGGAGGTGAACGACCCGGGCAACCAGTACGGCTTCCCGTACCTGTGGGGCAGTACCGGTATTGGCTACAACATCGACAAGGTCAAGGCGGTGCTCGGCGACAACGCGCCCGTGGACTCCTGGGACCTGATCTTCAAGCCCGAGTACATGAGCAAGCTGAAAAGCTGTGGCGTCGCGGTGCTGGACAATGGCCCCGAACTGCTGCCGATCGCCCTGCACTACCTGGGCTTGCCCCATCACAGCCAAGACCCCAAGGACTACGAGAAGGCCAAGGACCTGCTGATGAAAGTGCGGCCTTACATCAGCTATTTCCACTCGTCCAAGTACACGGGCGACCTGGCCAACGGCGATATCTGCGTGGTAGTGGGGTTCTCAGGGGATGTGCTGCAGGCGAAGAACCGCGCCGACGAGGCGAACAATGGCGTGAAGGTGGGCTATTCGATACCCAAGGAGGGCGCGCCGATGTGGTTCGACATGGTTGCCATGCCCGTCGATGCGCCGGATGAAAAGGCCGGATATGCCTACATGAACTACCTGCTGCAGCCGGAAGTGATGGCCAACATCAGCAACCACGTCCAGTACGCCAACGGCAACCTCAAGGCGGACGGGCTGGTGGACCCGGCGATGAAGGGTAATACGATGATTTACCCGAGCGACGAGGTGATGGGCAAGCTGTATGCGCTGGAGGCGATGCCGGCGAAGATCGACCGTATTCGTACGCGAATCTGGACCAGTATCAAAGCCGGAAATTGAAATGGGGCCGCCTAGCGGCCCTTCGCGGGCACGCCCGCTCCCACAGGTATCACATGACCTCCAGGTCTGGTGATTCCTGTGGGAGCGGGCGTGCCCGCGAAGGGCCGCTAGGCGGCCCCGATTTCAGGCCTTAATGGTGCTCGCGGGTAGCGCGGAACTTGATGTCCGGCCAGCGCTCTTCCATCAGCGCCAGGTTGACCCGGGTCGGCGCCAGGTAGGTCAGGTGACCGCCGCCGTCGATGGCCAGGTTTTCCATGGCCTTGGTCTGGAATTCCTCGAGCTTCTTCTTGTCATCGCAACTGATCCAGCGCGCCGACCAGACGGTGATAGGCTCGTAGGCACACTCCACCTTGTACTCTTCCTTCAAGCGGCTGGCGACCACGTCAAACTGCAGCACACCGACCGCACCCAGGATGATGTCGTTGCTGCGCTCAGGGAAGAACACCTGAGTAGCACCTTCTTCGGCCAGCTGCTGCAGGCCTTGACGCAGTTGCTTGGATTTCAGCGGGTCTTTCAGGCGTACGCGGCGGAACAGCTCCGGCGCGAAGTGCGGGATACCGGTGAAGCCCAGCGCTTCGCCTTCGGTGAAGGTGTCGCCGATCTGGATGGTGCCGTGGTTGTGCAGGCCGATGATGTCACCGGCAAAGGCTTCTTCCAGCTGCTCACGCTCGGAGGAGAAGAACGTCAGCGCATCGCCGATACGCAGGTCTTTGTTCAGGCGCACGTGGCGCATTTTCATGCCTTTCTCGTACTTGCCCGAGCAGATGCGCATGAAGGCGATACGGTCACGGTGTTTCGGGTCCATGTTCGCCTGGATCTTGAACACGAAGCCTGTGAACTTCTCTTCCACAGGCTCCACGGTGCGCTCGTGGGCCACACGGCCAAGCGGACGCGGCGCCCAGTCGACCACGGCGTCGAGCACGTGGTCGACACCGAAGTTGCCCAGTGCAGTACCGAAGAACACAGGGGTCAGCTGACCGTTGATGAACTCTTCCTGGTTGAACTCGTGGCAAGCGCCCTGCACCAGCTCCAGTTGCTCGACGAACGAATCGTACTGGTCGCCCAGGTGCGCGCGGGCTTCGTCCGAGTCCAGCTTCTGGATGATCTTGGCTTCGGTGCGCTCGTGGCCGTGGCCCGGGGTGTACACCACGATGTAGTCACCGGTCAGGTGGTACACGCCCTTGAAGTCGCGGTAGCAACCGATCGGCCAGGTGATTGGCGCGGCCTTGATCTTCAAAACGGCTTCGATCTCGTCGAGCAGTTCGATCGGGTCGCGGATGTCTCGGTCGAGTTTGTTGATGAAGCTGACGATGGGCGTGTCGCGCAGGCGGCACACGTCCATCAGGGCGATGGTACGCGGCTCTACACCTTTACCGCCGTCGAGCACCATCAGCGCCGAGTCCACCGCGGTCAGGGTGCGGTAGGTGTCTTCCGAGAAGTCTTCGTGGCCGGGGGTGTCGAGCAGGTTGATCATGTGCTCGCGGTACGGGAACTGCATCACCGAGGTGGTGATGGAGATGCCGCGCTGCTTCTCCATTTCCATCCAGTCGGAGGTGGCGTGGCGGTCGGACTTGCGCGACTTCACGGTACCGGCGACGGCAATGGCCTTGCCCATCAGCAGCAGCTTCTCGGTGATGGTGGTCTTACCGGCGTCGGGGTGGGAAATGATTGCGAAAGTGCGGCGCTTCGCGACTTCGGCGGCCTGGTTGGTCATGGGAAATCGCCTGACTGGGGGATTTGAAAGGGGCAGTATCATACCTGAAGTTGGGCCTGGACCAAAATCTGCCGAATGAATGGCGCCTGTGCCGGCCCCTTCGCGGGTAAACCCGCGCCTACAGGTACGACACAGGGTTCGGATGCGGTGCAGTCTTCGTAGGAGCGAGTTTACCCGCGAAGAGGCCGGCACAAACAAAACAAACCCAACAGGCAATCGCTTTATCACGACAAATAACCAAAACGCAGTTATTTCAACGCCTGCAGCACATCAAGTCGCTGTTTTTCTCGCCCAAAAACCCGCAACCCAGCGATTAACACTGGCCAAATGCCGCCTCAGATGGGAACCTTTACGCCCACGGAGACGTCCACTCCCCTGCAACCCGCTTCGGTTGGGGACTGGTTTCATCAGCATTTTCGGGCCCGACGGGGTTCGGCTCATGGCCTGATCGCAGCCCTCGGTTTGCATCACGCTGCTACTCGCGAACACACCACCCGCCGCCAGGACTGGCCGGCAACCAAGAAGTGTGCTCGCCGACTACACAAGGAGTCCACCTGTGGCTAAACGCTACGGAAAGGGGCTGTTGGGATGGGCCGCCGTGCTCGTCATCCTGGCCCTGCTGGTCCACTGGATCGGCATCGACACGATCGCGCGTTATCGCGACGATCTTGGGTTCTACCTGCAAGCGCACCTGGTATTGGTGCTGGCTTCGATGGCGGCGGCGCTGGCCGTGGGCATCCCCGCCGGCATTGCGTTAAGTCGACCGCACCGGGTCGACAAAGCCGAGCGCTTCATGCAGTTCTTCAACGTTGGCAACACCATCCCCCCTCTGGCCGTTCTGGCCATCGCCCTGAGTATCCTGGGCATCGGCGCCGGGCCTGCGATCTTCGCACTGTTCCTCGCGTCCCTCCTGCCCATCGTGCGCAACACCTACGAAGGCCTGAAAAACGTCCCCGCATCGCTCAAGGAAGCCGCTACCGGCATTGGCATGACCCCGCGCCAGCAACTCTGGCAAGTGGAACTGCCCAACGCCGTGCCGATCATCGTCGGCGGCGTACGTGTGGCCCTGGCGCTGAACGTGGGCACCGCACCGCTGGCGTTCCTGATCGGTGCCAACAGCCTGGGCAGCCTGATCTTCCCCGGCATCGCCCTGAACAACCAGCCGCAGCTGCTGCTGGGGGCCGCCTGCACCGCGCTACTGGCACTGGTACTGGACGCGGCGGTGAGTTTCTCCAGCAGGCGCTGGCTGGAACGTGGCCTGGCCCAATAAGGATAGGAAACGCATGAAGAAGAGAATCGCCTTGCTGCTGGGCGCGGCCCTGCTGTTCGCAGGATTTGCCCAGGCAGCGGAAAAACCGCTGATCCGCATCGGCGCGCGGGTGTTCACCGAACAGACCGTGCTCGCCGAAATCACCGCGCAGTACCTGCGCGCCAATGGCTTCGATGTGCGTGTCATCGGCGGGCTTGGCAGCAGCCTCGCACGTCAGGCCCAGGAAACCGGCCAGCTCGACCTGATGTGGGAATACACCGGGGTGTCGCTGGTGTCCTACAACCACATCGATGAGCGTATGCCCAGCGCCGAGGCCACCTACGCCAAGGTCAAGGAGCTGGATGCCAAAAAAGACCTGATCTGGCTGACCCCGTCGAAATTCAGCAACACCTATGCCCTCGGCTTGCCGAAGCAGGTCGCCGAGGCCTACCCGCAGATCAACTCGATCAGCGACCTCAACCAGGTGCTGCGCGACGAGCGCAAGCGTAATCACCTGGTGGCTCTGGACACCGAGTTCGCCAACCGCCCCGACGGCCTGGTCGGGCTCAAGGAAATGTACGACCTGCAGGTCGGCCGCGCCAACATCCGCCAGATGGACGCGGGCCTGGTCTACACGGCCATGCACAACAACCAGGTGTTCGCAGGCCTGGTCTACACCACCGACGGTCGCCTGAGCGCGTTCAACCTCAAGCTGCTCGAAGACGACAAGCACTACTTCCCCGACTACACCGCCGCCCCGGTGGTGCGCAAGGCCGTGCTCGACGCCAACCCGCAACTGGTCGCCCTGCTCAAGCCACTGGCCGAGCAGCTCGATGACGAGACCATGCGCCAGCTCAATGCCAAGGTTGACGTAGACCACCAGAACCCGACCGCAGTGGCCGCCGCATTCCTGCGAGAGCATCCCCTCAAGGAGGTACAGCCATGAGCCTGCTCGACACGTTCGCCCACCTCGACTGGGCCCAGGTGCTGCAACTGACCTGGCAGCACATCATGCTGGTCGGCATCGCCGTCGGCCTGGCGATCCTCGTTGGCGTGCCGCTGGGCATCCTGATGACCCGCTTCCCGGCAGTGGCCGGCCCGCTGCAGGCCAGCGCCACAGTGCTGCTGACCATCCCATCGATTGCGTTGTTCGGCCTTCTGCTGCCGTTCTACTCCAAGTTCGGCCAAGGGCTGGGCCCCTTGCCGGCGATCACTGCCGTGTTTCTTTATTCGCTGCTGCCCATCCTGCGCAACACCTACCTGGCCCTGACCAATGTCGAGCCCGGTATCCGTGAAGCCGCGCGTGGCATTGGCATGACCTTCGGCCAGCGCCTGCGCATGGTCGAGCTGCCCATCGCCGTACCGGTAATCCTCGCCGGCGTGCGCACCGCCGTGGTGATGAACATCGGCGTCATGACCATTGCCGCCACCATCGGCGCCGGCGGCCTCGGCGTGCTGATCCTTACCTCCATCAGCCGCAGCGACATGTCGATGCTGCTGGTCGGCGCCGTACTGGTCAGCCTGCTGGCGATCATCGCCGACCTGCTGCTGCAAACCCTGCAACGTGCCCTGACTCCAGAAGGACTGCGCTCATGATCGAACTGAAGAACCTCAGCAAAACCTTCAACGTCAACGGCAAGGACGTCAAAGCCGTCGACTCGGTAAGCCTCACCGTCAATGAAGGGGAAATCTGCGTGTTCCTCGGCCCGTCGGGCTGCGGCAAGAGCACCACGCTGAAAATGATCAACCGCCTGATCACGCCCACCTCGGGCCAGGTGTTCATCAATGGCGAAGACACCACCGGGCTGGACGAAGTTACCCTGCGCCGGCACATCGGCTATGTGATTCAGCAGATCGGTCTGTTCCCCAACATGACCATCGAGGAGAACATTACCGTGGTCCCGCGCCTGCTTGGCTGGGACAAACAGAAATGCCACGAGCGGGCTCGCGAGCTGATGCACATGATCAAGCTCGAACCCAAGCAGTACCTGCAACGCTACCCACGCGAGCTGTCTGGCGGCCAGCAACAGCGTATCGGCGTGATTCGCGCCCTGGCAGCAGATGCACCCGTGCTGTTGATGGACGAGCCGTTCGGCGCGGTCGACCCGATCAACCGCGAGATGATCCAGAACGAGTTCTTCGAAATGCAGCGGGCGCTGAACAAGACGGTAATCATGGTCAGCCACGACATCGACGAAGCGATCAAACTGGGCGACAAGATTGCCATTTTCCGTGCCGGCAAGCTGTTGCAGCTGGATCACCCGGATACCCTGTTGGCGCACCCGGCGGATGATTTCGTCAGCAACTTTGTGGGCCAGGACAGCACCCTCAAACGCCTGTTGCTGGTGCGTGCCGAGGATGCAGCGGACAACGCGCCGTCGGTGAGCCCGGAAACACCGGTGGGCGACGCGCTGGAGCTGCTCGATGAGCACGACCGCCGCTACGTGGTGGTGACCGATGCGCAGAACAAGGCGCTGGGCTATGTGCGCCGGCGCGACATGCACCGCCAGCAAGGGACGTGTGGCGATTTCCTGCGGCCGTTCAATGCCACCGCGTCGCACGATGAGCATTTGCGCATCCTGTTGTCGCGCATGTACGAGTTCAACCGCGCGTGGTTGCCGGTGCTGGATGCCGAGCAGGTGTTCCTGGGCGAGGTGACGCAGGAGTCGATTGCCGCGTACCTGAGCTCGGGGAGATCGCGGGGGGCGAAGAGCAGTATCGTTTCGCCGGCCGAGGCGGTGGTTTCGTAATCGCCGGGGGCGCTTTGCGCCCCTTCGCGGGTAAACCCGCTCCTACAAGAGCGAGCGAAGGGCCGCAAAGCGGCCCCGACAGTCTCGGATCAAAACCCAACACTGGCCTGCACGTAGAAGGTCCGCGGCTCCCCCACGTAAAGGCCGGCATTGTTGTCACTGGAGCGGGTGAAGTACTGCTTGTCGAACAGGTTCTTCACCCCCGCCGCCAGCTTCAGGTTGGACATGTCCGGCCCGAACTCATAACCGCCACGGGCATGCCAGGTCACGTAGCCTGGAATATCGCCATACTGCCCGTCAGCACTCGGCTCGGTGATGTAGTCGCCATTGAAACTGCCATCGGCATTGATCCCGGTTCCCGGCGCACGCTGCTTCGATTGGGCATAGGCGTCCAGGTTCCAGGTCCAGCGGTTAACTGCGTAACGCACCCCGGCAGTGGCCACCTGGCGTGAATAGAACGGCAGGTCTCGGCCCTTGAACCCTGGAATATCCCCTTCATAGGTCGCGCGGGTATAGGTGTAGCCACCGCTCACCGACAGCCCGTCCAGGCGCGGGTCCAGCCCGGCCAGGTCATAACGCACCGAAGCCTCGATACCCTGGTGCTTGGTCGCACCGAGGTTGGTCCAGCCCACGTCGTTGCTGATGTACTGCAGCTCATCATCGAAGTCGATGTAGAACGCCGTCAGCTCACCGGCAAAGCCGCCATTGTCATAACGGGTACCGATTTCGTAGGTCTTGGCTTTTTCCGGCTCCAGGCCATTGGCCGTACTGTTGCCAGAACCGCCCTGGCCCAGCTGGAAGTACTGCAGGCTACCGAACGACGTCTCGTAGTTGGCGAATACCTTCCAGGCATCGGAAACGTGGTACATCACGCTCAGTGCCGGCAAAGGCTCGTTGCTGGTGATGCTGCGCTTCTTCTCGGCTACCGGGCGGTTGTTGGCGTCCAGCACCGGGCGGTCGCGCCAGTCGGTATTGATGTGCTCGAAGCGCACGCCAGGGGTGATGGTCCAGTTGCCCACGTCGATCTTGTCGTCGATGTAGTAGGCGCTGGCCTCGGTGCCACCGCTGCGGTCCTGGAACACGTGGCCGTCGGAAGTCGGGGTCACCGTCGGCACGTTGTCGATCAGCGCCAGGCGAGTCGACTGTTCGCGCATCGCTTCCTTCAGGTAACGGTAACCGACACTGACTTCCTGGGTGGTTGGGCCGGCAAAGAAGATGCGCGACACACGGGGTTCAATGGCGAAGGTGTGGTAGTTGCGCGGGTACGACGACAACGTCTTCATGTCCCGCGAGGCTATTGTGCTGCCGCGGAAGCTGTCGGTGTAGTAGGTCAGCACTTCGAACTGGGTGGCATCGTCGAGCTGCCGCTGCCATTTGAACGACACATCCTTGCGCCGGCCCGCGAAGTAGTCGTAATCGCGCAGCGACTGGTACGGGTTGCTGTCGTATTGGGCCTGGGTCAAGCCACCCGGCATGTCGGCACGGCCATCGTAATAATGGAAGTTGAGCCAGAACTCATCGACATCGGTTGGCGCCCAATGCGTCTTGAGGATAACGTCGTCGATGTCGTTGCCGTTGTTGCTTTCACGGTAACCGTTGCCATTTACCCCGGTGTACAACAGCGCCACGCCCATGCCATTGTCGGCCGTGCCACCGACGAAGGCTGACTCGGTGTGTTTCCAGCCACCGTGCTGAGAGGTCTCCAGGGTGGTGGACAGCTCTGCCGAGGCCTTTTCCGGAATCGCCCGGGTTACAAAGTTGATCACGCCGCCCACGTTCTGCGGGCCATAGCGCACCGAGCCGGCACCGCGCACGACGTCGATGCTGTCGAGGTTGCCAGAAGAAATCGGTGCCATCGACAGCTGTGGCTGGCCATACGGCGCGAAGGCGGCCGGGATGCCATCGATCAGTACCGTGGAGCGCGGCGACAGGCGCGAAGTGAGGCCGCGTACGCCCACGTTCAGCGACAGGTCGCTGCCACCGGTCCCGTTGGAGTCCTGCACTTGCACGCCGGGGATGCCGCGCAGCACGTCGCGCACGTTCATTGCGCCCTTCTCCACCATTGCCTCGCGGCGTACCACAGTGCGTGCCCCAGGGTGGTTCTGTACCACGCTCTGCTGGGCATCACCCAGCCAGTCACCGACCACCTTGATGTCGGTGGGTGCCAGCTCCAGGCTGCCGCTGCCCAGGTCAAGGGTAGTCGGCAGAGGCTTCACCACAACGGTGTCCCCGGTCATCTCGAAGGTGAGCCCGCTGCCTTGCAACAGCTGTTGCAGCGCCTGCACCGGCGCGAGGTTGCCCGATACCGCCGGGGCCTGTTTGCCGGCGACCAGCTCGGGGCTGAAAAACAGCTGCAGGCTGGTCTGCTGGCCGAGCTGGTTCAGCGCCGAATCCAACGGCTGGGCCTGGATCTGGAGGGTATTGCCGGCCTCTGCGGCCTGGCTGTCAACGGCCACGGTGCTGACCGCCAGGGCCAGCGCCAGGGCGCGAAAGCGTGGGAAGGGTTTGTTGTTGTTCACGTCGTCGAAACATCCTGGAATGCGGAATAAACGCCAACCGCGTGCAAATGGAAATGCTTGGCAGTTGCAGCTGGCGAGGAAGACGAACGAGTGAAAAAAAACCTGAATCTATTTGGCGATTATTTCGCTGGAGCCGTCTTCATGGGCTTTGATGGCCACCGGGAGGATGCTCGGCAAGGCCCGCAGCAGAGCGTCTGTATCGTTGGTACTGAAGGTGCCGGACAGGCGCAGCCGCGCGACTTTCCCAGGGGCGACCCGCAATGGCTGGCGACGGTAGCGCGAGGTTTCGGCCACTACTTCGGCGAGGGTTGCGTTGTCGAACACCAGCTTGCCCTGTCGCCATGCGGTAATGGCGCCGGTGTTGACCGCATAGGGTGCGGCGACCAGGCCCTGTGCATCTATATGCGACCCCTGCCCGGCCGTCAGTTGCGCCGGCGAGTCGCCCTTGCCCTGCACCCGCACCGACCCCTGTTCCACCGCCACACGGGTGCTGGCTGGGTCCAGGCGGACGTCAAAGCGGGTACCTGTGACGATCACACTGCCCTGGGCAGTGTCGACCACAAACGGCCGGTTACTGTCATGGGCGACGCTGAACATCACTTCACCAGCGTTCAGGCGCACGTGCCGCTGGCCGGCGCTGAACTCGACCTGCAACTGCGTGTTGCCATTGAGCTCCAGATGCGAGCCATCCGGCAGTTCGACCTGACGGCGCTCATTGAAGGCCGTCTGCAGGCTGCCCTGATGGTTCAGTTGCAGGTGGTGCCAGCCGCTCCAGCCCAGGCCCAGCGCCACTACCGCGACACTGGCGGCCAACGCCTGGCGCATGAAACGCCGTCGTGGCAGTTGCTGCACCGGGTCTGGCCGGCACAGCGCCTCCAGGTGCTGGCGTGGAATGAAGTCGGCGGCCTGCCACACGCGGCAGAGATGCTCATATTCTTCCCGGTGGTGCTCGTCGCTCGCCAGCCAGGCATGCAACTGCTTGTGCAGCCCGGCATCCCGAGGTGCGTCCTGCACGCGGGCGAACCATGCGGCCGCCTGCTCGCGGACGGCATCGGTACCGTGCTGTTTCATCGAAAAGGCCTCCTGACTCTTCATGCCGACACATCCAGGTGCTCACGCAGGTGCCGAAGCGTGCGGATCATATACTTTTCGACCATGTTCTTGCTCAACCCCATGCGCTCGGCAATCTCGGCCTGGGTCAGGCCTTCGAGCTTCTGCCAGATGAACACCTGCCGGCAGTTGAGAGGCAGCTCGGCCAGGGCCCGCTCAACGCTGTCGGCCAGCTCCAGGGCATGCACGTAGGCTTCCGGGTCGCCACTGCCGGTTGCGCCTTCTTCGAAGGCTTCCCGCTCCAGGGCCTGGCGCCGGTCTTCGCGACGGAAGCCATCCACAGCGATATTGCGCGCAGCCTGATGCAGGTAGGCGCGTGGCTGCTCAACCTGCTCGCGCGGGGTTTCCAGTACCCGGACAAAGGCATCGTGGGTGAGGTCCTCGGCCTGCTGACGACTGCGCAGCTTGCGCGTCCAGGTGCCGATCAGCTCATGGTAGTGGTCGAGGAAGCCTTTGTGTCCGGACACGGTCGGGGGTCATCAGGGAGGCAGATAAGGGTGCGAATAGTAATGTTTCTCATCAAAAGCAGCAAATCCGCCAGTCGGTAACAAAAAATTTATGGGCGATTTCCTGTACGGGGGTACCAGGAAAATGTGGCCATAAATATGAACACCTCCGGCCCTTTCGCGGGCAAGCCCGCTCCCACAATGAACGGGTATCCCCTGTAGAAGCGGGCTTGCCCGCGAAGGGCCCAACACGCTCCATTCCACAATTTTTTACGCTTGAAAGATCGCAGGGAACATCAGCCGGTCACACGAGTCGGTTATTCAAATGGCTGGTCGTCGATCCACGTCGATCACGCCCGGATTGCCTGTTGATTCTGCATTCTTCACGCCCTAAAGTGCGCGCCGAACGTCCATGCTGGAAACGATCCATCCGGCTCAAGTACTGAGTAGGCGAACCAAAGTGGGGATACGGAGGACGTTCAGTTTGCAGCCACTTAATCTTTCAGT
This sequence comes from Pseudomonas sp. yb_2, assembly GCF_043103905.1. Lineage (NCBI taxonomy): Bacteria > Pseudomonadati > Pseudomonadota > Gammaproteobacteria > Pseudomonadales > Pseudomonadaceae > Pseudomonas > Pseudomonas sp. yb_2. The sequence goes on from NZ_JBICKH010000006.1 coordinate 269,365, forward strand.
TTGCCCATGGAGTCCCTGAGCATGTCGATCCAGGTCGAAGACTATTTCGCGCGTGAAACCTTCCAGAAAATGAAGGCGTTCGCTGACAAGCAGGAAACCCCGTTCGTACTCATCGACACCCAGATGATCAGCCAGGCGTACGACGACCTGCGCGCCGGTTTCGAATTCGCCAAGGTCTACTACGCGGTCAAGGCCAACCCGGCCGTTGAAATCATCGACCTGCTCAAAGAGAAAGGTTCGAGCTTCGACATCGCCTCGATCTACGAGCTGGACAAAGTGATGGGCCGCGGTGTCAGCGCCGACCGCATCAGCTACGGCAACACCATCAAGAAGTCCAAGGACATCCGCTACTTCTACGAGAAGGGCGTGCGCCTGTACGCCACCGACTCGGAAGCCGACCTGCGCAACATCGCCAAGGCCGCACCGGGCTCGAAAGTGTATGTGCGTATTCTGACTGAAGGCTCCACCACTGCCGACTGGCCACTGTCCCGCAAGTTCGGCTGCCAGACCGACATGGCCATGGACCTGCTGATCCTCGCTCGCGACCTGGGTCTGGTGCCATACGGCATCTCCTTCCACGTGGGCTCGCAGCAACGCGACATCAGCGTGTGGGACGCCGCCATCGCCAAGGTCAAGGTAATCTTCGAACGTCTGAAAGAAGAAGACGGCATCGAACTGAAGCTGATCAACATGGGTGGTGGCTTCCCGGCCAACTACATCACCCGTACCAACAGCCTGGAAACCTACGCCGAAGAAATCATCCGCTTCCTCAAGGAAGACTTCGGTGACGAACTGCCGGAGATCATCCTCGAGCCCGGCCGTTCGCTGATCGCCAACGCCGGCATCCTGGTCAGCGAAGTGGTGCTGGTCGCACGCAAGTCGCGTACCGCCGTCGAGCGCTGGATCTACACCGACGTGGGCAAGTTCTCCGGCCTGATCGAAACCATGGACGAAGCCATCAAGTTCCCGATCTGGACCGAGAAGAAAGGCGAAGCCGAGGAAGTGGTCATCGCCGGCCCGACCTGCGACAGCGCCGACATCATGTACGAGAACTACAAGTACGGGCTGCCGCTGAACCTGGCCATCGGTGACCGCCTGTACTGGCTGTCGACCGGCGCCTACACCACCAGCTACAGCGCAGTGGAATTCAACGGCTTCCCGCCGCTGAAGGCTTACTACCTGTAATGCACGACGGGGCCGAAAGGCCCCGTTTTCATGTGTGCTCTCCTGTACCGGCCTCTTCGCGCCGATCGATTTCCTCGGCATACCGCGCCGCAAAGGCCATCAACACCGGCCCCGCGTCCTGCAGGGTTACCAACGCAGCACGCAGGAAATTCATGTTCCCCGCAACCCGGGCCTGCTCCAGCCACTGCCCTGCCTCGGCCAACTGCCCACGCTCGACCAGCACCAGCGCCAGGCTGAACATCCCACGAAAATCCCCCGCCTCGGCCGAACGCCGATACCAGCGCACCGCCCGCGCCGGGCTGGGCGCCGTGGCAATGCCCTGCTCCAGGTAACGCCCATACAGGTTCATCGACTTGGCATGCCCCAGCTGCGCAGCCTTCTCGTAGCACATCAGTGCCTGCACCTGATTGGCCGGCACCCCACGCCCGGTCGCCAGAAGGTTGCCCAGGTTATATAGGCCCCAGTCCAAACCAGAATCGGCCGCACGGGCGTAGTGAACGGCCGCCTGCACCAAATTCACCTCGCCACCCCAGCCATGCTCCAGGCAACGCCCGAGCATGTTGTGCGCCATGGCACTGCCACCCTGTGCAGCGATACCGAACCAACGCCGGGCAACCGTGGCATCCTGCTGGATGCCACGCCCATCCAGCAGGATCTGCCCCAGCAGCAACTGCGCCTCGACCACACCCTGCCCCGCTGCCGCCAGAATCGCCTGGGCGGCCTTGCCGGGAGTTTCCTCGAGCATGGCCTGCAAGCCGGCCACATCCACCACTTCCTCACGTCGCAGCAGGTAGGACACGGCTCAGACCTCAGCCCAGCGGCGCAGCAAATTATGGTAGGTGCCCGTCAGCTGCAAAAGCGAAGGATGGTCCGGCACATCGGCAGTCAGTTGCTGGATTGCGTTGTCCATCTCGAACAGCAGCGCCCGCTGGCTGTCATCGCGCACCAGGCTCTGGGTCCAGAAGAATGCGGCATAACGTTGGCCACGGGTCACCGGGTTGACCTTGTGCAGGCTTGTGCCGGGGTACAGCACCATGTCACCGGCGGCCAGCTTGATCTGCTGCACGCCATAGGTGTCCTGGATCACCAGCTCACCGCCGTCGTAGCTTTCCGGGTCGCTGAGGAACAGCGTGGAAGACAGGTCGGTACGCACCCGCTCCGGGCTGCCCTTGGGCTGGCGCAGGGCATTGTCGATGTGGAAACCAAAGTTGCCGCCATCGCGGTAGCAGTTGATCAGCGGCGGGAACACCTTGTGCGGCAAGGCTGCCGACATGAAGCGCGGGGTCTTCCACAGGCGGTCGATCAGCGCAGTGCCGATTTCCTTGGCCAGTGCATGGCCTTCCGGCAGCTGCAGGTTGTGCTTGGCCTTGGCCGACTGATAACCCGCCGTAACCTTGCCATCGGCCCAGTCGGCCCGCTCCAGCGCCTCGCGGATACGGGCCAGTTCATCAGCGTCGAACAGGCCTGGAATGTGAAGCAGCATGGCAACAGCACCGTTAGGAAATGTAAAGGCGCAATGATATTGATTCCCTTTTACGCTACACAAGCCCCATTCGCCGCTTAAGACGTTTCAGCGGCATGAAACCGTAAAGACAAATTGTAAAGATTGTAAATTCTTCACGAATGGTAACGACTCTCAATTGTTAGTCAAAATTGCTTACATTAAGATCCACCGCCTCAATACCTTGGGGAAGGTTCTTTGCAATGCGCCAGTACGTACCATCTGCTGTGAGTTCGCCACGCCTGATCGTGTCTGCCATCGGTGTCGCCCTGAGTGCCTCGTCGGTATATGCCGCCGATCCGGCCGCCAACAGCGCCATCACTCTCGATGCCACCAGCGTCAACGGCAAGGCTGAACAAGCCAGCACCGATTACAAGGTGGAGAAGGCCGCCTCGCAGAAGTACACCGCGCCGCTGGTAGACACCCCGCGCTCGGTAACCGTTATCCCGCAGCAAGTGATCAAGGACACCAACGCCCTGACCCTGCAGGATGCCCTGCGCACCGTGCCCGGCATTACTTTCGGCGCTGGCGAAGGCGGCAACCCGCAAGGTGACCGCCCGTTCATCCGCGGCTTCGACGCCCAGGGCGATACTTACCTGGACGGCGTGCGTGACACTGGCGCCCAAACCCGCGAAATCTTCGCCATCGAATCTGTTGAAGTGGCCAAGGGGCCGAACTCGGCCATCGGTGGCCGCGGCGCGGCCGGCGGTACCATCAACCTGGTAAGCAAGCGCGCGCATCTGGGCAACTCGCTGGACGGCGCCTGGACCTGGGGCAGCGACCAGACCCAGCGCTACACCTTCGATGGCAACTACCAGTTCAGCGATACCGTTGCCGGTCGCCTGAACCTGATGACCCACGAAAGCAACGTCGCCGGCCGCGACAAGGTCAACTACGACCGCTGGGGTATCGCCCCGTCGCTGGCCTTTGGCCTGGGCACGCCGACCCGCGTCAACCTTGACTACTACCACCTGGAAAGCGACGACCTGCCGGATTCGGGCATCCCTTACACCATCCCGACCAACGGCAGCGCCGGGCGCACCTCGGCACACCCGAGCAAGCCGAATGATGGCGGCGACAGTGACAACTTCTACGGCCTGACCGGCCGCGACTTCCGCAAGACCCGAGTGGATATCGCAACCTTCGCCGTCGAGCACGACCTGACCGAGTCGCTGACCATCAAGAACACCCTGCGTCACGGCAACAGCATGCAGGACTACATCCTGACCCAGCCCGACGACAGCAAGGGCAACGTCAACAACGGCAGTGTCTGGCGCCGCGCCAACACCCGTGTCGGCAACACCGCCACTACCACCAACCAGACCGATCTGTTCGGCGAGTTTTACGTTGGCGGCATGAAAAACAGCTTCTCGACCGGTATCGAACTGAGCCGTGAAGAGAGCGAGCGCTCAAGCTACACCGTCGACACCGACACCGTGCCAGGCGGGTCTGCCAACAGCAACTGCACCCCAGGCATGATCGGCGCCACCAGTGGCTATAACTGCACTTCGCTGAGCAACCCGAACCCGGATGATCCGTGGAACGGTGCCATCTCGCGCAACTATGCCGGCACCACCACCAACAGCAAGACCCGTGCAATCTACGTGTTCGACACCCTGGAGCTTACCCCGGAGTGGCTGGTCAACATGGGCCTGCGCTACGACCACTTTGACACCGACTACAAGACCTACAACGCCGCTGGCACCACCACCGCCAAAGGCAAAGATGTCAGCGAGTTCGTCACCGGCCAACTGGGCCTGGTGTGGAAGCCGGCCGAAAACGGCAGCATCTACGTCTCCTATGCCACCTCCGCAACGCCACCAGGCGCCATGCTCGGCGAAGGTACCGAAGGCAACCCGCTGGGTGGCACCCCGGACCGTAACGGCAACCTGCTGGCCAGCGACATGGAGCCGGAAGAAACCACCAACTACGAAATCGGCACCAAATGGGACCTGCTCGACCAGCGCCTGTCGCTGACCGCTGCGCTGTTCCGCACCGAGAAGGAAAACGCCCGCGTCCAGGTGGACACCACTACCTACGAGAACGTCGGCGAAACCCGCGTGCAGGGTATCGAGCTGTCCGCCAGCGGCAAGCTCACCGACAAGTGGCAGGTGTTTGCCGGCTACACCTACATGCAGGCTCGCCAGATCGACGGCGGCCCGCTGGGCAAGGCCAACGACGGCAATCAGCTGCCGAACACGCCGAACAACAGCGCCAGCCTGTGGACCACCTACTCGATCACGCCAAAGCTGACCGTGGGCGGTGGTGCGTTCTACGTGGATGACGTGTACGGCAGCGTGGCCAACACCACCATGGTCGACAGCTACGTACGCTACGACGCCATGGCCGCCTACAAGCTGACCAAGAACGTCGACCTGCAACTGAACGTGCAGAACCTGACCAACGAGGTGTACTACGACAAGGCCTTCTCCACCCACTTCGCCAACCAGGCGGCCGGGCGGACTGCACTGTTGACCACCAGCGTGCATTTCTGATGTCGGGATTGGGTTGATCCGCTAGAAGGGCTGCTCCTGTGGCGGCCTCTTCGCGGGCTTGCCCGCTCCCACAAGTCCACCACAACCTTCAAACCCTGTGG